>NZ_JRPT01000037.1:0-45924 GCF_000762865.1 Prevotella sp. S7 MS 2
ATCCCGAACTCGCGTACAGAATGTAATAGCAAGTATCTATCCTGTATTTCTTGGTATGAGCTTTGATTCGTGGGAAAACTTGCTGATGACTTTTAATCAACTCTGCCAAAAAGGCACTACGCTGGTGCTAGATGAGTTTCCATATCTAGTAAGTTCGTGCAAATCACTTCCTTCTACATTGCAAAAATTGATTGATTCAAAGGACCTTAACTTTAATCTTATTATATGTGGCTCATCACAAAGAATGATGCAAAGGCTGATGTTAGATGCATCTGAGCCTTTATATGGTCGTGCTCATGAACGCATGGTACTTCAACCGATAGGATTAGGTTACTGGAAGCAGACTTTTGATTTGACGGCAGTACAGGCCATTAAAGAGTATGGTGTGTGGGGAGGTGTACCAAGATATTGGGAATTACGTGAAGATGAAGATAGTTTTGAAGATGCACTTAGACGCCTGATATTTGATTCAAATGGTGTGTTATACGATGAACCTGCTTCTCTTTTTATGGATGAAGAAGGAAATACTCAGCTTTATGCTTCCATAATGACAGCATTGGGACGTGGCTTTTGCCAGTTTTCAAGGTTATCAGATGCGGTCGGAAGAAAAACTACGGAGCTTAGCACGCCTTTAAAAAACTTAACGGATATGGCATATATTTGCAAAGAAGTGCCATTTGGAGAGTCAGAGCGTAAAACCAAGAAAACGCTTTATCGGATAGCAGATCCGTTTCTAGAGTTTTATTATAGGTTTGTCGCACCTAACAAATCATTGATAGCAATTGGCAGAAATGAACGGGTAAAAGCGATGGTGGATGCTCAATTTAATGACCATATCGGGCATTTATGGGAACGTCTTTGTCTTCTTGCCGTGTCTGGTAATGTGTTATTTGGTCATGAGTGGCAGATGGCACGCCGCTGGTGGGGAAAAGTTATCAATGAAAAAGGAGAGTCTGAGCAGTTGGAATTTGATATTGTTGCAGAGAGTGTAGATAAAAAATATCTGCTCATAGGAGAATGTAAATGGAATAAAGCAGATTATTCCAGTCGCTTATTAGCCGAACTGCAACGTAAAATATTACTTCTTCCTTTTGCTAAAAAGAAGAAGATTGTGTTATGTTTATTTTTGCGTGAGCAACCTTTGGATAGTGGGGAATGCAATATCCTCTATCCTGATGATGTGGTAAAGATGTTGTAAAGTGTTTTTATATACTTTTGTCGACTACTTACTTTTCCTAGCAATGATTATCTCTTTCTTGTCTTTGGGTAGGGGAGTGAGCCACTTGATGGTATTGTTTTTCAGTTTGAGACCGGCCACACTCTTGGCATATAGTATGGGATTGCCACTCTGCTCAAAGGTATTGCCGATGATACGAATGTTCTTGTGAACCGGGAATTTCGGGTCGATTATCTTGTTTGACGGGTTGATGGCGATGGTAGCACGCTCCGGATTGGCATTGAATCCGCAATCGATAAAAGTGTTTCCCTTGATGAGAACATCGGTTACAGGACCTGATTCAAACCATCCTTCGGCGTCGCCCTCTATAAGTATGGCACTCATACCGGTTTTCAAGAATGTATTATTAGCAATAACGGCTTTACGAGGGGTGGTGACTAGCACGCCACGCGTACTGGTACGCGTGAAAAAGTTGTCTCGAATCTCGACTTCGGGCGTCCATGTAAAATTCTCAATACAGTCGTGATTGAGTTCTATATCTGTTGGGATGTCGCGGTTGAGAACGAGCTGTATGGTTCTTGGATTCAATGCTTTTACAGCTTTTACAGTGCATTGACTGTAGCGCAACATTCTTGCTGCCCGGACGAAATAGACCGTATCGCCGGGAAAGAAGGCCTCGAAGCCGTAGGTTTGTGGATGCATGAAGTGTAGTTCTAAGGTGCGGTTATCGAATTTACGGATGATGCGTAGGTTGGTTCCATGCACGTTGATGCAGTCGTCTTGGGCTCCGGCATAGCGACAATTGGTAACGGTTATTTTGCCGGCACAGCCTGAGAAATGCATGAAGTCGGCCGAAGAAGCCAGCAATCGTCCACTATCTTCGCGTGGTTCACAGTACACGCTGTCCATTGTAATGTCTCGTGTGAACTGACTTACGATACCCAACCCGTGCATATAGTGTACATATACGTTCTGCAAAGTAATATTACGGCTATACGCAAGGAACATTCCCACTTGATCGCGGATGATGTCGCGCACGGTGAGGGTGTTACCTATTTGAGGTTGGAAAGTTGATGGTGTGTGGAATTTTAGGATACCGGAACTGATTTCCTCAACGTCTGAATGAGCTAGAATCTTGTTGAAATCATTGGTATATTGGAAGTGTTGAGTCTCAGGACTGTACTCTATGCAATGGTTGCGATTGCTACGCCAACCTTCACCAACGAGTTGTAGGCGATGGTTGATGATGGTGTAACGACTGTCGGGATGCAGTTTGAGTACCACACCGTCATTGTCTTGCTTTATGTAGGTGAGTTCTGAACCGCCCGGACGCTCAAAATCGAAATGCAGATTATGGAGTTTGATTTCGCTACTGTGCCAAGTGGAGAGCATCGTCATCTTGCCATGATACATGAGAGTGGCTCCATTGCCCTCGATGGTCAGGTTTTGGAGGCTGTCGAGTAACAAGCCAATGACCTTGGTTTTCGACGGACATTCTATCTCGGAAGAGGTGTTGCTGATGTAGAAATCGCGTCGTTGTGCTCCTTCAGGCCATAAATCGTAGCGCCCATTCTCAAATGTAAGCACTTTGACATGATGTGTACGACAGTATTCGATAGCCTGTCGAAGCGCTTTGGTACAATTCTCAAAACTATTGGCGCGAGCACCAAATTGCGCTACGTTGACGGTATCGATAGATTGGGCTTGCAAATGTAGCGAGCAGCAAATGGCAAGAATGGATGCCAACAGTAGTCGGCTGTGTTTCATGGAATAAGGTGTTTGTGTTTATTTGATGTATTGTACTTCTTGCATATCGGCTATTTGCCGGAGGTTGGCAACGATTTCTCGTACCTCATTACGGTTGTGTACACGTACTTCAATGACGCCATCGAAGATGCCATCGTTGCTAGTGACGGTGACTCTGTGGATATTAATATCCATCTTACCGGATATGATTTCAGCGACATCGTGTAGCATTCCCTTGCGATCAATGCCGTGTAATTCGATGATTGCATCGAAGAACATCTGGTCGTGCATGTCCCATTGGGTGGCAAGGATGCGGTTGCCGTAGCTCGTTTTCAACTTGCTTGCAATCGGACAGTTGCGACGGTGTATCTCTATCTGTCCCTTATTATCGATATAGCCGAGCGTGTCGTCGCCGGGAATGGGGTGACAGCAACTGGGGAAGATAAACGTTCTGATGTTGTCTTCATTGATGATGAGCGGCTTCTTGCGGTTGAAGTCTTTGCCTACAATAAATGTCTCCGGCTTCTTTTCGGCAGTTTTATCTTCTTTTTTATTATGTCCTAAGAATGGAACGTATTTACGCCAACCCAGCGATGTGGATTCTTTCTTGGGCTTACCCATAAGCCCGTCCAAGTCTTTGGCTTCAAGAATGATTTTCTTTTCGGCCAATGCTTGGAAGAAACTCTCAGGTTTTTGGACGTCATGAACATCGCAGAGCTTATCTACAATAGACGCCGACATCTGCATATCGTTCTGCTGTAGCCAAGTGTTGAGCAGTTCCTCACCTTTCTTTTGTAATGCTCGTTCATCGCGACGGAGGATGGCTTGTACCTTGGCACGGGCTTTAGCGGTAGACACAAAGTTAATCCACGAAGGTTGAACATGCTGTGCTTTGCTTGTCAGTATTTCTACTTGGTCGCCACTTTGCAGCTTATGACTGAGCGGTACAAGCTTGTGGTTGACTTTGGCACCGATGCAATGACTACCTAAGAATGTATGGATTTGGAAAGCAAAGTCGAGAGCCGTACAGCCGGCGGGCATCGTTTTAATCTCTCCTTTGGGCGTGAATACGAAGATTTCTGATGCAAACAGATTGAGTTTGATGGCATCAAGAAAGTCCATCGCATCGGGTTGTGGGTCGTCAAGAATTTCTTTGATGGTGCGAAGCCAGTCGTTAAGTTCGCCTTCGTCTTCTGTGTACTCGCCCCCCTCCTTGTATTTCCAATGGGCGGCGAAACCTTGTTCGGCCACTTCATTCATACGATCGCTACGTATCTGTACCTCAATCCATCGGCCTTGTTTGCTCATCAGCGTCACGTGGAGTGCTTGATAGCCATTTGCTTTGGGATGGTTAAGCCAGTCGCGCAGACGATCCGGATGGCTCTTATATATCTGACTGAGGGCTACATAGATGTTGAAGCATTCGTTGATTTCGTTGTTTCGTGATTTCGGAGTGAAGATAACGCGAACGGCAAGAATGTCGTAGATTTCGTCGAAAGTGACGTGTTTGTTTTGCATCTTATTCCAAATAGAATAAGGACTCTTCACTCTTGCTTTGATTTCGTATTGAACTCCCATCTTATCCAAAGCCTCTTTGATGGGACTAGTGAACTGAGCGAACAGTGTATCGCGCTGTGCTTCGGTGGCAGCAAGTTTCCGTTCTATCTTGGCATATTCCTCCGGATGTTCGTAACGGAAGCTGAGATCTTCGAGCTCTGTCTTGATTTTGTTGAGGCCAAGTCGGTTGGCCAGCGGGGCATAGATGTACATAGTCTCGCCCGCTATCTTGTATTGCTTGTTGGCAGGTTGGCTATCCAGCGTTCGCATATTGTGTAGACGGTCGCATATCTTAATCAAGATGACGCGAATATCGTCGCTCATGGTGAGCAGAAGCTTTTTGAAATTCTCTGCCTGAGCAGATGCTTTGTCACCAAAGATACCACCGCTAATTTTTGTCAAACCGTCTACAATTTGGGCTATCTTAGGCCCAAACATATTCTCAATGTCCTCTACTGTGTAGTCGGTATCTTCTACAACATCGTGGAGTAGAGCCGAACAGATACTTGTAGAACCTAACCCCATCTCTTCGCAAGCAACTTGTGCGACGGCTATAGGATGCATGATGTAAGGCTCACCGGAGAGTCGTCGCACTCCTTTATGAGCCTGACGGGCAAAATTGAATGCCTTGGTAATGATGTCAACCTTCTTCCTATGGCGTGAAGCCAAGTAGGTATCTAGTAGATGTTGGAACGCATCATTAATCAATTGATTGTCCGCTAGTTCGCGGTTTTGCTCTTTCAAAGTATGCTCGTCCATAGGATGGTATCGGTTAAAGGTTCTTATTTCACTTTTATCTTCTTTCCGGCGCGGATGCTATTACCGGAAATTTTGTTCAGCTTCTTCAGTTTTTTAACGGTCGTACCGTTGCGTGCTGCGATTTCAGAGAGCGTGTCTCCTTGGCGAATGGTAATACTCTTGCCACGGCTTCTCTTCTCTCTTTTGTGGCGACGTGATGATGATGAACTGCGATGACTGTAGCTTTTGCTTGGTCGATAAGATGGTATGTCGTCGTTGACAGCCACTTCTTTACGCTTCATAGCCAAATCGTCAGGCCCGTAAGCATAGACAGCTTTCTCGTTATCGATGAACTCTGTAATCTTAGCAGAGGGTAGACGGAGTGCGGTTAAGCCATTGCTGCCATTGATAATGTTGCGACGATATTGCGGATTCAGCTCTTGTATCTGATCAATGCTGATACCTAGAACGTGTGATAGTTGCTCAAAATGAATGTCACGGTTTACCATTACGGTGTCTGTCTTGCCCGGTAAATCGGTCGTCATAGGACAGATGTTGTGGTCGCAATAGTAGTTCATGATGTAATTGGCGGCTATGAAAGCCGGTACATATCCTCTAGTTTCTTGTGGAAGATAGGGATATATTTGCCAGTAGTCATTATGCTTGGCACGGTGCATGGCTTTGCTAATTTTGTCGGGACCACAATTATAGGCGGCAATGACAAGATTCCAATCACCATAGATGTCGTATAAGTCTTTCAGATAGTGGGCTGCTGCATACGATGCTTTGACGGGATCGCGACGCTCATCGACCAAAGAATTGACTTCAAGATTATACCGTTTGGCTGTTCTTAACATGAATTGCCATAGTCCGGTAGCACCTACACGCGACACAGCAAGCGGATTTAAGGCTGATTCTATGACCGGTAGATATTTCAATTCCAATGGAAGACCGTAGCTTTCCAGTGCCTGTTCGAAGATAGGCATGTAGAAATTCTGTGCTCCAAGCATAAAGGCTACAGAGCGACGGAGGTGTCCGCTATAGCGATCAATGAACTTCTGAACCACATCATTGTATGGCATTTCGATGATAGTTGGCAACTTGCTGAGGCGTTCCTTGTACACTTTGCGATCGTACATAGGATTGATGTCGGGCATGTTACAGCTTGTATCAATTCTCAAGTAGGCCTTTGAATTATAGAGATGGAGCAGACTGTCCAGCTCTTGGGTCATAGCTTCGGGGAGTTCTATTACTTCATTCTTCCCTTGCGCGTCTGTCACTGTGATTTCGTTGTCATCATTTGATTGGGCTTGCATGCTGCAAATCCCACCGAACATCATAGTGATAACGAGTAGATAAAGTTTTTTCATTCTTTTGTTTCTTATTTAAAAGTTCAGGCTACAGTTCAATCCTACTGCACCGGCTTTAAATGGATTGCGCTCTGTCTGATTGTTTATGATGGTGGGTGTCACTCTTAAACTGAGGTCGTTGGATATATCAAACTCAGAAAGAGAGGCATCAACATAAGCGTCAATGACGGAGAGAGCATACACACCTATCAATACGAAGATGCTCAAATCACGCCATCTGCGAAACCTGTCTTTACGTTTTTTGAATAGATTCTGATAGGTAGATATGTTCGAAGAGTTTATCTTAGCTCCTAAATGCAGAAAATCGTTGTAGCTTTGTGTATTTGGATCGTCGTCCATCAAGTCTAGGTATGCTTTGGCATAATCCTTATACATTTGGTTGTTCCAATTGATAGCGTAAGCACAACCGACCATTCCACCATATATAATAGGTAGTTTCCAAAACTTACGGTTATATATCTGTCCGGCTCCGGGCATCACCAAGGCCAGCCAAAGTGCTCGTTTCGGACTAGGTCGCCATGTCGTCCAGTCTCTTTTTTGCTTTTTAAGAGCCATGCTATCAGTCGATGTCAAAGCGAGACTGTCCTTATGTGTTAATGCTTGGGATATCTTAATGGTTGTGGTATCTTGCGGCATTGAGTACTGGGCACGCCCCGATAAAGGCGATAACATGACCAACGCAGTGAACAATATGTGAGTCAAACCTTTCACGTAGGCTTAATCTTTCAGTTTATCGAAGATGTTCATGATACGCTCTAGTTCTTCTTCATTGGCAAAAGGGATACTGATTTTGCCCTTCCCTTTAGAAGAACAAGTGAGCTGAACTTTCGTGTTGAGGAAAGTGGAAAGTCGCTTTTTCAAGATACCGAACTCTTCCGGAAGTTGTCTTTTAGCTATAATCTTCTTCCGCCCGCTCTCTATATCGTCGCCATTCTTGAGATGTTGAACCATCTCTTCGACCTGTCGGACAGAGTAACCGTTCTTTTGTACCTCCTTAAAAAGTTTGATTTGGAGTGATGGGCTATCGATAGCGAGCAGTGCCCTAGCATGTCCCATGTCGATTTCTTTCTTCTGTAATGCCATCTGAACTTGTGCCGGAAGCTTAAGAAGACGCAGATAATTGGCAATTGCCGTACGGCTTTTGCCCACACGTTCTGATACCTTTTCTTGGGTCATACCGCTTCCTTCCATCAGATGTTCATAGGCCAAAGCAATCTCAATGGAGTTTAAATCTTCGCGTTGTATGTTTTCCACCAATGCCATTTCCATCACGTTCTCATCGCTAATCTTGCGAATATAGGCTGGAATAGCGGTCAGTCCGGCCAATTGTGAAGCACGCCAACGACGTTCGCCGGCAATGATTTGGAAATGATTTTCAGCAGTTTGACGTAGCGTGATAGGTTGGATGATGCCTATTTCACGGATACTTGCTGCCAGTTCCTGCAATGCTTCTTGGTCGAATTCGCGGCGAGGTTGATTTGGATTTGCCTCTATTTGTTCGATAGGAATCTCGTTGATAGTCGACGAACCTTGAGTACTTACTCCTTCTGTGGATATTAGTGCATCCAGTCCTCTGCCTATTTGGTCGAGTCCTCTTCCTAGGTTATTATATTTTTTGCGTACTGCCATAGTGCTTGATGAGTTCTTTAGTTGATAAGTTAATGAGTTTTTGACTATATAAGCGGGATGTTTTGATCAAGAACTTATGAACTCAAAAACTCATTAACTTACATCACTTATTCTTATTGATAATCTCTTTGGCCAATGCCAAGTGGTTCTTGCTACCGGTAGAATCGGCGTCGTAAAGTATCACGGGAAGACCATGACTAGGACTTTCGCTTAGTTTTACATTGCGCTGAATGACGGTTTTGAATACCAATTCTTGGAAGTGGCGCTTCACTTCGTCGTATATTTGGTTGGCCAAACGCAGACGACTGTCGTACATGGTCAACAAGAATCCTTCGATTTCCAACTTCGGATTCAACTTGCTCTTGATAATCTTGATGGTATTGAGCAACTTGCTGATACCCTCCAAGGCAAAGTATTCGCATTGAACAGGGATGATAACAGAGTCGGCTGCCGTAAGAGCGTTCACCGTAATGAGCCCTAGAGACGGGCTACAGTCTATCAAGATGTAGTCATATTCGCTTCTAATGGGTTCAAGAAGTTTTTTGAGTACTTTCTCGCGACTTTCCAGATTGAGCATCTCTATCTCTGCACCGACAAGGTCGATGTGGCTGGGGATAATATCCAGACCGTCTATATCTGTTGTGTAGATGGCATCGCGTACGTCGGCATGGTCGATGATACACTCATAGAGAGAGCATTCCACCTCTTTTATATCCACGCCTAATCCACTGGAAGCATTGGCTTGTGGGTCGGCATCTACAACTAGCACGCTCTTTTCCATGGTCGCCAATGAGGCCGCCAAGTTGATAGTTGTAGTGGTTTTTCCCACTCCGCCTTTTTGATTAGCTAATGCGATTATTTTTCCCATTTGTTATTGCTGTTGTCGTTACGGTTTTAGTTGCAAAGTTACAATAATTCATTGAAAAGGCCGTATTTTACTCCTTTTTTTGCTACTTTTGTAGAGAATTCAACATTATTATAAGATAAATGAAGAAACCCTTTATATTAATTTCAAACGATGATGGTTATCATGCCAATGGTATCAAGAGTTTAGTAGCGATGGTTAGTGACTTTGCCGATGTCTTGGTGGTTGCTCCTGAATCAGGACGTTCTGGTTTTTCGGGTGCTTTCTCGGTCACGACTCCGCTACGTTTGAAGCCACGTCACAATATGCCGAATACTGAAGTATGGTCGTGTAATGGTACACCGGTGGATTGTGTGAAGCTAGCTCTCGACCAGCTTTGCCAAGATCGCCGTCCTGACCTCATCTTGAGTGGCATCAATCATGGTGACAATTCGTCGGTCAACACGCATTATTCCGGTACTATGGGAGCTGCCATGGAGGGGTGTATGAAGTATATTCCGTCTATAGCCTTCTCTAGTTGCGACTACGATGTGAATGCCGATTTGACTCCATTGACACCGTATGTACAACGCATTGTACAAAAGGTATTGTCCGAGGGACTTCCCAAAGGCATCTGTCTGAATGTGAACTTCCCCGCAGGTAATACTTTTAATGGTATTAAAGCATGCCGTATGGCTTATGGTCGCTGGATTAATGAGGTGGTCAAAGAGCGGCATCCGCGTGATTTCGATTACTTCTGGATGGTGGGAGAGTACCACTGTGACGAGCCAGAAGCTGCAGATACCGACTATTGGGCATTGGCTCATAACTATGTAGCTATTACTCCTACGCAGATGGATGTCACTGCTCATGAGTTTGTGAAAGAAGTGAATAACTGGGAGTTGTAGGAGAAGTAAGGAGTTAGAACTGGAGTTAATGGGAGATAAGAAGGAAGTTAACAGGAGTTATAAGGGAGATACGGGAGTTAATGGACAAATGTTTTATAGCTTATAAATTATGGACTATTATCTGATAACTTCCGTTAACTTCTGCCTAACTTCCATTTACTCCAATTCTATCTCCCATTAACTTCCTTCTTAACTTCCCAAACTCCTTTAAAAAGAAAATATGAAATACTATCTCATTGTAGGCGAAGCCAGCGGCGATTTGCATGCTTCTCATCTCATGAAATCGCTACAAAACATAGACCCGGAGGCGCAATTCCGCTTCTTCGGGGGCGAGTTGATGTCGGCAGTGGGTGGAATGCGTGTCAAGCATTATCGTGAATTGGCTTATATGGGGTTCATTCCGGTGTTGCTCCATCTACGTACCATCTTCCGGAATATGGCTTTCTGTAAGCAGGATATTGTTCAGTGGAAACCTGATGTGGTTATCTTGGTGGATTATCCGGGCTTCAATCTCAATATAGCCAAGTTTCTTCATGCCCATACCGATATACCTGTTTATTACTATATCTCACCGAAAATATGGGCTTGGAAGGAGTGGCGAATCAAGTCTATACGCCGGGATGTAGACGAACTGTTCTCTATTTTGCCCTTTGAGATTCCGTTCTTTGAGCAAAAGCATCATTATCCCATCCATTATGTGGGCAATCCTACGGCCGATGAGGTACGTCTGTTCTTAACAGATTATCACGAGACAAAAGTCGAATTTTGCGCTCGTCATCATTTGGAAGAGAGTAAACCTATCATCGCTTTGCTTGCCGGCAGTCGTAAACAAGAGATAAAAGACAACTTACCGGCCATGATAGAGGCTTCTCGTCCTTTGGCCGAAGCGTATGGATACCAACTTGTTTTGGCCGGCGCTCCGTCTATAGACGATGATTATTATGTGCAGTATGTGAGTGGTTGCGACGTTCACATGGTCAAGAATGAGACCTTTGCGCTGTTGGCTCATGCCTCTGCGGCCCTTGTTACCAGTGGTACTGCCACGCTCGAAACAGCTCTTTTCCGTGTGCCGCAAGTGGTTTGCTACGAGACACCGGTGCCTCGTCTCATTCGTTTTGCGTTCAATCACATCATCAAGGTACCGTTCATAAGTTTGGTCAACTTGATAGCCGATAGAGAAGTGGTTCCCGAATTGTTGGCCGATAGATTCTCTGTGGCAAATATCAAGAGCCACTTGGAACCCCTTCTTGCTGATAGCAAAGACCGTAGTCTGATGCTAGAAGGTTACGAAGAAGTACACCGTAAGCTTGGCGATACGGTGGCTCCGGACAATGCTGCACGCATCATGGTCGACTTATTAAGCAAGAAAGGGTAGGGCGTATGCGTTGGTTCGTTGGTTTGCTGATAGTTCTCCTAGTATCGTGCAATGCACGTGAAGAAGCTAAATTGCGTGATACCTATTACACACGCAAGGGTGAGAAGGTAGTTATCACGCCCATTAAGCATGCCAGCATTCAGATTAATTTCCGTGGTTTGGAGTACGAGGTAGACCCCGTGAGCAGTTACTCACGCCCCATTATCGACTATACCGATAAGCCTAAAGCTGATTTTATCATCGTCACCAATGAACATTTAGACCACTTCGATCCCTATGCCATTGCCCTTCTGACCAAGAATACGACCAACATTCTGTTGCCTTTGCGCTGTATGAACAAACTTGCTAAGACCACAATTTATTCTCATTGTGTGCTGATGCGTAATGGTTTCAAGGCAGAGTTGGACGACGATGTGACAGTTTTTGCCCTTGCGGCTTACAATATCACGAAAGATAAGCGTCGTCATGCGCCCAAAGGCGTGGCCAATGGTTATATCCTCGACCTTGACGGATTCCGTATTTATATTGCCGGTGATACGGAGTTGACGCCCGAAATGCGTGGTGTGAAGGATATAGACATTGCCTTTTTGCCATGCGATTATACGCAGGCGCTCGATTTAAAGCAGTTCCGTGAGGCAGCTCGGATGATTCGTCCGAAGGTACTTTATCCCTATCATTATGGGGCAACCGATACCACCGCTATCCGGAAAGCTGCGAGCGGACTCGGCATTGATGTTCGTATGAGAGCATTTAGGTAGTATGCCAAAGGTGCCGGAAGGTACTTTGTTTTTATGCATTTAGACTGAAAAACGGAGACACATAAGTGGTTGTGAGCATTTGGCACAACTTCCACTAACTTCTAAACTCCTACCTTCCCATTTTTAACTCGCCTACTTGTCTGCTCATTTACTTATTAATTAACTTTCAAACTCTTTACCCTCAACATCCTGCAAAGGCTCCGCAACATTGCTGCCTCGATGTTTCAGCAATGCTGCGAAGCCGAGACAGCAAAACTGCCAAGCCTTTGCAGTCTGGTAGTTGACAAGTAGGCGAGTAAGTAAATAGGTTTGTGTGTGGTTAGAAGTTGGGGATACGACTTCGTAAAGTGAATAAGATTGAGGGCGAAAAGCGACGGGGCGGTCGGTCATGATAAATCATGATGGGGCAGAATGCCTAGTTTTAAGTATTGCAGAGCAGGACCTATAGGAGTAACTTTGCAGCAAGTTACCCCTATAATTCATTTTAACTCAAAATAAAACTAAAGTATGATAGGAAAATTACGCTTATTTTTATGTATGGCATTGATGGGATTCTTATTGCCCATGAATGCCGAAACAGACACTCCACCGAGTAAAACCGAAGCCAATGTATATGGACATGTAGTCGATAGGAAGACCGGTGAACACTTGCCTTATGCCCATGTGGTGGTGAAAGGAACTACCTTAGAGACGGCTACCGATGCCACAGGACATTACTTTTTGAAGAACCTGCCACTCAGACTCTGTCAAATAGAAGTGACGATGGTGGGCTATCGGACGGCTGTGATGGAAGTGACGACAAAGAAGAATGTTTCTTCCGAACTTAATTTCTCGCTCGAAGAAGATGCTATTTCGCTCGACGAGGTGGTGACAACTGCCAACCGTACGCAGACATTACGGCGCGAAGCACCTAACTTGGTAAATGTCATTGACTCGAAAATCTTTAAGACTACCAATGCCATGTGTATGGCTCAAGGACTGAATTTCCAGCCCGGTGTACGCACGGAAGACAACTGTCAGAACTGTGGATTCTCACAAGTGCGTATCAACGGGTTAGATGGTCACTACTCACAGATACTTATCGACTCGCGGCCTACGTTCTCTTCACTCAACGGTGTGTATGGGCTTGAACAGATACCGGCTTCTATGATTGAACGTGTAGAGGTGGTAAGAGGTGGCGGTTCTGCTCTGTATGGGGCATCGGCTATAGGTGGTACGATCAATATTATTACACGTGAGCCATTGAGAAACTCCGCTGAAGTGGCTCATACATTGACTTCTATTAATGGGAAGAGTGGACGTATAGAAAACAATACCACGGCTAATCTCTCCATTGTATCGGAAGATGGCAAGACAGGGTTGTCTGCTTACACGCAATACCACTATCGTCCGGGCTACGATCATGATGGTGACGGATATACCGAACTACCCAATCTGCGTAATGAGACGCTCGGTTTGAATGCTTTTTATAAACTCAATGCCTATTCCAAGTTGCGTTTGCAACTGCACCATATAGGTGAGTTCCGGCGTGGTGGCAATCATTTGGAGCGTGCACCGCATGAGTCGAACATCACCGAACAGTTAGACCACAACGTGAATGGTGGTAATTTGAGCTATGATTTCATCTCGCGTAGTGCTGTCGACCGTGTGAAAGCATATTTCTCTTTCGGCACCACGCAGCGTAAAAGTTACTATGGCGGTATTGCAGAGGGTACCCCCGACGATGTGGAAACGGCTCTGAAAGCCTACGGACGTACGCGTGATTTCACCTATGTGTTGGGTGGTCAATATGTCCATTCGTTCGCTAAGCTGGGCTTTATGCCTGCTCATCTCACCTTAGGAGGGGAGTATCATTACGATGGATTAAAGGATGAGATCAATGGCTATAATCATTTGTTGGAGCAAAAGGTACGTATCTATAGCGGTTATGTGCAAAACGAATGGCGCAATGAGGCTTGGACATTACTTGTAGGCGGTCGACTTGATAAGCATTCCATGATTCGTCATGCCATCTTTAGTCCGCGTGTCAATGTGCGATATAATCCTTCGCAGGCTGTCAGTCTGCGTATAGGGTATGCCGGAGGATTCCGTGCGCCACAGGCATTTGATGAAGATTTGCATGTAGGCTATGCCGGTGGTGAACGTGTGATGACACAGTTGGCGGCTAATCTCAAGGAGGAACGCTCGCATAGTTTCAGTCTTTCGGCCGACCTATACCACAATTTCGGCAATGTGCAGACCAACTTCTTGGTGGAAGGATTCTATACAATGCTGCGTGATGTGTTTGCTTTGCGCAATCTGGAAAAGAAGGATAGTGAAGGAAACAGTTTGCAGGAACGCTACAATGGTAGTGGTGCTAAGGTATTTGGACTAAACTTTGAAGGGAAAGTGGCCATGAGTCGGTGGTTTGATTTTCAAGCAGGTTTGACCTTACAACGTAGCCTTTACGACGAATTGACAGAGTGGGACGAGGCTGCTCCTAAGGTAAAGAAGATGTTGCGCACGCCCTCTACCTACGGGTATTTCACGGCATCGCTCCATCCTGTACGCCGATTGACGCTCTCGTTGTCGGGTAATTACACCGGGACAATGTTGGTTGGTCATGCCGCCCATACTTTGGAGAATGGCAAAAAAGTAGCTGCTGAAGCGGTACAGACACCAACTTTCTTTACTCTGAACACCAAAGTGGCATACGAATGGCCGCTTACTGCTTATATGAAGATGGAAGTGAATGCCGGCATTCAGAATATTACGAACGATTATCAACGCGATTTCGACCGTGGATGGGGACGTGATTCGGGATATATCTATGGTCCGGGACAACCACGTTGCTTCTTCGCAGGTGTGAAATTCTCTTATTAGAAGCGCGGTATATACGGTAGTAGTATCAAAAAAGCGTACTCTCTCGGTGTGAGGGAGCACGCTTTTTTAATAGTTGTACGTTATCGATTATATTGCCTAATAAACTTTCTGACAAGTTTACCCGACTCGTTTAGGTCGGTATCTTTCCATTTTCCGGTAGACGAAGCACTAGGAAGTAGCATTGAACAAGTTTCTTTCTTATCAGAGATAGACCAGTTGACCCAACTTATTTTCTTGCTTTCCATCAGGTCAATCCACTTCTGCCATTCAGCCATATTGAGTGGCCCGTCGCCCGATGCTTCCATTCCTGCACATTCAGAAACGAAGATAGGCAGGCCGGTATTGAGAGCATCGACCATTCGTTGGCGCAAATATTCCTTGTGAGTTGCGGCATAGAAGTGGAGTGTGTACATCACATTGCTGACTCCCTGTAGTGGACTGGCAGCCACAAGGTGAATATCTTGATCCCAATGGGGGCATCCCATCAAGATAATATTGTCCGGGTCGTGCTGTCGAATAGCGCGGATGATGGTTTGGGCGTATTCTTTTAAGTTTTCCCAAGAGTCTTCCACAGGTTCGTTATACAGTTCGTAGATGATGTTGGAATGCTTTCCATACTTCTGCGCCATCTTACTGAAGAAGTCAACGGCGGCTTGTGTGTGCATCGTATGAGCGTGCCAGTCGATGATAACGTAGATGTTGTTCTTGATAGCTCCTTCTATAATGGGCGTCATACACTTCATGGCCAGCTCCGGATTGTCTAGATAGTTGTTGTCAATCTGGATGCCCATAGCTGCTCGTACCACCGAGACATTCCAGTCTTTGACCAACCATTTCAAGCTTTTTTCGTTGTAGAAGCGTGGCCAAAGATTGTGCCAACCGTAACTGACGCCTCTTAATGAGATGGGTTCACCGGCTTGATTGCATAGTTGTGACCCCTTGACTTGCAACTGTCCCCAGCGTTTGACGGGCGGCGCGGCATGGATATGACATGCCAAAAACACGCCTATGAAGGCGAGTAAGATTCTTTTCATGGTTTGAATGAGTTTGTTTTAAAGTAGTGTTAGTGTATATAAGTAGACGACAGCAGCAGGGATTGCCATGAGCGAAGAGTCGAAACGGTCGAGCATTCCACCGTGTCCCGGCAAGATATTGCCACTGTCTTTAATGCCAAGTGTGCGCTTGAAGAGGCTTTCAACAAGGTCGCCCCATGTACCGAAGAACACGACAACGAGTCCTAATCCCATCCATCCGGCAATACCAAGGGTATGAGGTGTATCGCCTTGGTTGGCATAATAGCCGATGATAGCAGCCACTATCAGCACCAAGATACCACCGCCTATGCTACCTTCCCAGCTTTTGGCAGGGCTTATTCGTGGGAAGAGTTTGTGCTTACCCAGCAGCGAACCGGAGCAATAAGC
The DNA here is from genome assembly GCF_000762865.1 of Prevotella sp. S7 MS 2. Classification (NCBI taxonomy): domain Bacteria; kingdom Pseudomonadati; phylum Bacteroidota; class Bacteroidia; order Bacteroidales; family Prevotellaceae; genus Prevotella; species Prevotella sp. S7 MS 2. The sequence goes on from NZ_JRPT01000037.1 coordinate 16,386, forward strand.
GCCTGTGTCGTTGGTCCATAGGAATATGAATACGGAGAGAGGAAGCAGCATGTCGTAGGCAATAGCGTTTCCGTCAGCTGCTGTAGACTCGAAAGCCAGAATGTTAATCATGGAGAATGGTAACGCTATGTACATCTGTCCGAGCATGGTATAGGCCCAGTCGTTGATGGGGTCTTTCGTCTTGAGGTACATATTGCTGATGAATAAGTAGATAATCGTCAGCAGATAGGGTACGAAGACGATAAAGTTGGTGACGATACCTGTGCGATAACCGGCTACAGCTAAGAAGAAGTAGACGCCGGCAACGGTCGATATAAATCGATTCACTTGTACGTTTTTACGTGCATTGACGAGTCCGGTGTACTCCCAAAGGGTCAATCCGGTAATCAAAGCAAATAGAAATACCATGGCACGAGGGGTGAAAAAGCACACCACCATGATAACGACAAATAGCACGCCCGTTATCGAGCGTACTATTAGATTCTTCATTTTGTCAGACATAGTTGTTATTTTTAGTCTTAACTTTCTTTTTCTTCGACTAGCTTCTGCTGGTGTTCAGCCTCTGCTTGCTTTACTTCTTCGGGCATATCTTCGAGCTTTGGAGCATTCGCTTCGTTCTCGTTGATAATCTCCTGCGAGCGACTTACCCACGGACGTTTGCCGAAAATCTCTTCCACATCTTCCACGTAGATAACCTCACGCTTGACAAGTAGGTCGGCCAACTGGTTATGACCATCTTTATGTTCGGTCAATATCTGCTTGGCACGAGCGTATTGTTCGTTAATCATCTTCAGCACTTCATCGTCGATAATCTTTGCCGTCGTATCTGAGTAAGGGCGTTGGAACTGATATTCTTGGTTATTATAATAGCATATATTGGGCAATCGGTCGCTCATACCGGCATAGGCTATCATGCCATACGAGCTTTTGGTGGCCCGTTCCAAATCGTTCATTGCACCCGTAGAGATATGTCCGGTGAAGAGTTCTTCGGCAGCTCGGCCACCCAACAAGGCACACATCTCATCGAGCATCTGCTCTTTGGTTGTGATTTGGCGCTCTTCCGGCAGATACCAAGCGGCTCCCAAAGCCTGTCCACGTGGCACGATGCTCACCTTAACAAGTGGATTGGCATGCTCGCAGAACCATGAAACGGTGGCATGTCCAGCCTCATGTAGGGCGATGGAACGCTTCTCTGCAGCTGTCATAACTTTGGTTTTCTTCTCCAAACCACCAATGATACGGTCTACAGCGTCTAAGAAATCCTGTTTTCCTACATAAGTATTATTGTGTCGGGCAGCTATCAATGCAGCCTCGTTACATACGTTTGCGATGTCGGCACCTGAAAAACCGGGAGTCTGACGAGACAAGAAATCGATGTCAACAGTCTTATCTGTCTTGATAGGACGAAGATGAACTTGGAATATTTCGCGTCGTTCTTGTAAGTCGGGTAGGTCTACATTGATCTGTCTATCGAAACGACCGGCACGCAGTAGAGCCTTGTCGAGCATGTCGGCACGGTTGGTTGCGGCCAATACAATGACTCCGCTATTGGTTCCGAATCCGTCCATCTCGGTCAGAAGAGCGTTGAGTGTGTTTTCGCGTTCGTCGTTTCCACCCATTGATGGATTCTTGCTACGGGCACGACCTACAGCATCTATTTCGTCGATAAAGATGATGCAAGGAGCTTTTTCTTTAGCTTGATGGAACACATCGCGCACTCTGCTGGCTCCTACACCCACAAACATTTCAACGAAATCCGAGCCACTCATCGAGAAGAAAGGAACACCGGCTTCGCCTGCAACAGCCTTAGCCAACAGCGTCTTTCCTGTTCCCGGAGGTCCAACGAGCAATGCTCCCTTAGGTATTTTACCACCTAATTCGGTGTATTTAGCCGGGTTTTTCAAGAATTCTACAATCTCTTGAACCTCTTGTTTGGCTCCGGCTTGTCCGGCAACATCCTTGAATGTGATGCCTAGGTCATTGCCTTTTTCGTACATTTTAGCCTTGCTCTTGCCCACGCTGAACACATTTCCGCCGGCAGCACCGCCACCGCCCATGCGTCGCATGATTAAGAACCACAAACCAAAGAAGAGAGCTATGGGCACAAGGGTGCTGAAGAGCATGTTGAGAAGCCCATTGCTTTTCTCGTTCTCGTAGCTGAAATCTACGAATTTACCTTGCTTTTGCTCGTAAGTTAAGAACTCTTCCAGTTTATCGGTTGAGCCAAATTCTACGTCGACAGAGGGCTTGGCGCCTGTCTGCTGAGCGCTCATTTGGAAAACGTCGCGTATGTTTTTTGACTTTACATACATCTTTAGAGTCTTCTTGTCGGTGTTGATGACGATGTTACTAGCGTAACCTTTGATGACGTATTCCTTGAATTTGGCATAAGTTGCCTTTTGTGTTGCCCCGCTATTGCTAGCTATCGAGTTCCCACCTCCGCTAAGAAGGAAGAGAGCCACGGCAAAGATAATCAGCCCATAGAGCCAATTCATGTTGAATCGGGGCATCTTTGGGTCGTTATTGTTGTTGCCGTTAGGCGAAGTTCTATTGTTCATAATGAATTGATTTGATGAATGGAAACTCTAATATCAAATATCGTGCCAGTCTTAATCGAGGTTAGGAATGTTGGTCAGTTTGGCATCTTGCCACAGATTCTCAAGATCGTAGAACTGTCGAGCTTCTGGTAAGAACACGTGTACCAGTACATCTACGTAGTCCATGGCAACCCATTGGTCGGTTCCCAACCCCACCACATTGACGGGTTTCTCGCCCAAATCGATGCGTGCCATGTCGCCGATGGATTCGGTTATGGCCTCAATCTGTGCAGGAGAATTACCTTGGCAGATAATGAAATATTTGGTTATAGCACCGTCGATACCCTTTAAATCGACGATAGTGATGTTCTCTCCTTTTTTTTCTTGTATACCCTTGGTGATTGTCTCTACCAGTTTTGTTGTTTCTTCCATTAATTAATATTGTATAAAGCTTTTGTTTTGGCAAAGTTAGTGCTAATGAGGGGCATGTGAACTTGTTCGCAAATGGCCGACTATAGCCTAACTTATGCAAAGTTAGCAGAACTAAACAGAATGACAAAATAAAAGAACTTTTTTTTCAATTTATACTGTTATTGGTAGTGTAATAGGGGGTGTTAAATATATAAAAAAGTAATGTTGTTATTTTTTTTTACCTGTTTTATGCTATCTTTGTGAGCGCAATCTAATTTAAATATTGGCCTATGTATTATAACGCTAAGAAACTTTTGCGCGATGAAACGATTGACACGGCGCAGTGTCGAGATGCTTGTTACAATCATCCAGCTACCTTGAAAGACTATCTTTTAGCACTCATAGTGGAAGATTTTTGTAATAAAATAGGGCAGAATTTATTTTTATTGTTCCTCTTTGGTTTGCTAGCCATGGGACAAGGTTATGTTCATATCCTCGTCTTATTCATTTGCTGGTTAGGCATTAAAGTCTATGTGCTCGCGAAACATGTGCAGATATACAAAGGAGCTACGTACAAACTTCCTGATGGTATAAACGGTATCAGCGTGGATGGTGAGAGGATTAATTGTCTATCGGGACGTGCAGACAGAATAGTTATTCGTTACTTGCGTTATCGGTGGGATCATATCAAATGCGTGCGAACCTTTCAAAATATGGTGATAGTAACTCAAAAGCACCATGTTCCATCGCTGGTTCTTAGCATGGATGAAGTGGATGAAGATGTGAAAAACGTGTTGGCGCTATGGAAAAGAGCCTTGGTGGAAGGTCCTAGCCTTCTTTCTTACACTTACCAACAAGATGAAATGGAAGCACTGGATAGGTCGCTAGACAGAATGTTCTTGGACGACGAAAGTGATATGACAGATGAGGAAAAGGAAGAGAATGCATTCGTTTATCATGAGATAGTGTCTGATGACATTCATTTAGACATTATGGTGTACCGGCCAACCGAGTATCGCCCGTATTATAAGTTGTGTACGTCGGGGCTTGGTGCATATCGTATGCCTTTGTCGGAGGAAGAAAAAGACGACGGACAGCCCGAACGCGCGGAACTCATGATGTATCTTCCGGCCGACTGGAAATTGATGCTTAGCGAGGAAGATGAAGCTGTGTTTCAAGACGAGAACAACTATTGGCCGATACGATTGCTCAAAGATTTTGCACGTATGCCGCTGCAAGATGGTTGTTGGATAGGCTATGGGCATAGCATGTCGAATGAAGATGGTCGGCCTTTGGCGCCGAATACGACTTTCTCGGCAGCCGTATTGTGTATGCCACCAGAAGAATTCTGTGTCACCAATTTGCCTACCGGCAAGAGTGTTGTACACTATCTGGTGGTTCCAATTACAGCCGAAGAGTTGCAATTTAAATTTGATAACGAATATAAGGCGGATGGATTGTTAGAGAAGATAGGTCTGTGGAATGAACAGTTTGAGACGAAAGAGGGAGTAAATGAGTTCTTACAAACTTATCTGAAACGCATACGAGAGAAAGGCGTGTGATTTGTAGTGAGGACTTTTGGAAATGTTTGGGTGAATTGTATTCGCCCAAACGAGCGAGTAGAAGTCTTTGTACTGGCTTTGTAAAAGGTCGTATGTACACCGTCTCCTGTGGTTTTGTGTGCTGATAATTAGTATCGTTTGTTTGGGAGACGGAAAATTTTCCGTCTCTACTGTCGCTCTCTTCTCATTCTTAACTCATCATTTCTCACTCATAATTCGTCTACTTGTCACCTCGTTAACTTGTCAACTGTCCCACTGCAAAGGCTTGGCAACATCGCTGCCTCGACTATGCAAGAATACTGAAAAGGTGATGCAGCATTGCTGGAAAGCCTCTGCAGTGAGCCGTCGGACACATGAAAAAAGGATAAAAATTATTCCATTACAAAATAAAATGCTATTTTTGCAAGGATTAAAACGAAAATGCTAATTTGTTATGGTAAAAATCACATTCCCCGATGGCACTGTACGTGAGTACGAACAGGGTGTCACCGGTTATCAAATCGCAGAGAGTATTTCGCCTGCTCTCGCCCGTGACGTTGTATCTTGCGGGATTAATGGCGAAACAGTAGAATTGAATCGTCCTATCAACGAGGACGCTACCATTGCCCTCTATAAGTTTGAGGACGAAGAAGGCAAGCACACATTTTGGCATACCTCTGCCCATTTGTTGGCGGAAGCATTGCAGGAACTCTATCCCGGTATACAATTTGGTTTTGGTCCTGCCATCGAAAACGGATTCTTCTATGACGTGATGCCGAAGGAAGGCGACGTCATTAGTGAGTCTGATTTCCCCAAGATTGAAGCGAAGATGAAGGAACTGGCTAAGCAAGACGAGGCTGTAGTTCGCAAAGATATATCAAAGGCTGACGCTCTGAAAGAATTCAAGGCCGATGGACAGGAGTATAAATGCGAGCACATAGACCTAGACTTGAAAGACGGTACCATCTCTACTTATACTCAAGGTAAGTTTACCGACCTCTGTCGTGGCCCGCACTTGATGTCTACGGGGGCTATCAAGGCTATCAAGATTACGAGTGTTGCCGGCGCATTTTGGCGTGGTGACGCCAAGCGCGAGCAGATGACACGTATCTATGGTATCACATTCCCGAAGAAGAAGATGCTCGACGAGTATCTGGCAATGATAGAGGAGGCCAAGAAGCGCGACCATCGTAAGATAGGAAAGGAGATGGAACTCTTCATGTTCTCGGAGCGTGTAGGCAAAGGTTTGCCTATTTGGTTGCCGAAGGGAACAGAACTTCGCTTGCGTTTGCAGGATATGTTGCGCAAGATTCAGAAGCGTTTCGGCTATCAAGAGGTTATTACTCCGCATATTGGTTCAAAGAATTTGTATGTGACTTCAGGTCACTATGCACACTATGGCAAGGATAGTTTCCAGCCTATCCATACGCCGGAAGAGGACGAGGAATACATGTTGAAACCTATGAACTGTCCTCACCACTGCGAAGTATTCGCTTGGAAGCCACGTTCATACAAAGACCTACCGCTGCGTATAGCAGAGTTTGGTACCGTATATCGCTATGAGAAGAGCGGCGAGTTGCACGGTCTGACACGTGTGCGTTCGTTCACTCAGGACGATGCCCATATTTTCTGTCGTCCCGACCAAGTGAAGAGCGAGTTCTTACGTGTAATGGATATTATCCAGACGGTATTCAAGATATTCAACTTTGACAACTTTGAAGCCCAGATTTCTCTGCGCGATCCTAACGACCACGAGAAGTATATCGGTTCTACCAAGGTGTGGGAAGAGAGCGAGAACGCTATCAAGGAAGCTTGCGAGGAGAAAGGGTTGAATGCCAAGATAGAATATGGTGAGGCTGCATTCTATGGTCCTAAGCTTGACTTTATGGTGAAAGATGCCATCGGTCGTCGCTGGCAGTTGGGTACAATTCAGGTAGACTACAATTTGCCGGAGCGTTTCAAGTTGGAGTATACCGACGATGACAACACCAAGAAGACTCCTGTGATGATTCACCGTGCGCCATTTGGCAGTTTGGAACGCTTCTCTGCTGTGCTCATCGAGCATACTGCTGGTCATTTCCCATTGTGGTTGACACCCGATCAGGTGGCTATCCTTCCTATCTCTGAAAAGTATAATGATTACGCCAAGAAGGTGGCTAAATACCTTGACGGACAGGGTGTGCGTGCTACGATTGACGACCGTAACGAGAAGATAGGCCGCAAGATTCGTGACAACGAGTTGAAACGCGTGCCTTATATGGTCATCGTGGGCGAGCAAGAAGCTGCCGAAGGTCTTGTTTCTATGCGTAAGCAGGGTGGTGGCGAGCAGGCTACCATGACGATGGAAGCGTTTGCCGACCGTATCAATGCAGAAGTTGCCGAGATGTTGAAGGCTACAGAAATCCATCCACAAGATTGATTGAATAAATAAATATTAAGGTGGAGATGAACATTTTTTAAGCATGAAAGTGTTCATCTCTATTCTTTATTATATATAGATGGCTTGCTGATGTTAAAATAAGCGTGGAAAAATTTTGCTAGTCAAGTGAAAACTCGTAACTTTGCAGCCGTTTAGCAAAAACTGTCACATAAAATAGTTGAATGAAGAATGACAAAATGAAAAACCAGTATCGCGTAAATGAACAGATACGCGTACGTGAAGTCCGCATCGTAGGTGAAAGCGGATCAGAGGTGATTCCTACACGAAAGGCGTTGGATATGGCTCGTCAACAAGGGGTAGATCTTGTTGAAATCTCACCAAATGCCCAGCCACCGGTTTGTCGTATCATTGACTATTCGAAGTTCCTTTACCAGCAAAAGAAGCATCAAAAGGAGATGAAGCAGAAGCAGGTGAAGGTAGAAGTGAAGGAAATTCGCTTCGGACCGCAGACAGATGAGCACGACTACCAGTTTAAACTGAAACACGCTCAGGAGTTCCTCAATGAAGGTAACAAGGTGCGTGCGTATGTTTTCTTCCGTGGCCGTTCTATTTTGTTCAAAGAACAAGGTGAGGTGTTGTTGCTACGTTTTGCCAATGACTTGGAAGAGTATGGTAAAGTAGAACAGATGCCTAAGTTAGAGGGGAAGAAGATGTTCCTCTATCTTGCTCCGAAGAAAGCTGCTGTTGTAAAGAAAAGTCAGCAGAAGATGGATCGCGAAAAGCGTGAAGCAGAAGCTAAGGCTGCCGCTAAGGAAGAGCAGGCTGTACTGGCAGAGAAGAACGGATTGTTCGCCAATGCTAAGAATGGCGAGGATGTGCTGAGCAAACTCAAGGGAGAGTAAATCTCTCATAGAAAGAGAAAAAGTGCGTAACGCCGGGTATATGCGTTGCCACTCTATATAAATAACAATTAAACAACAAAAAAATGCCAAAAGTTAAGACAAACTCCGGTGCAAAGAAGAGATTCTCTTTCACTGGTACAGGTAAGATTAAGAGACATCATGCTTACCACAGTCACATTCTGACTAAGAAGACAAAGAAGCAAAAGAGAAATCTTGTTCATCAGACATTGGTGGATGGGACAAACTTGAAGCAGGTTCGTGACTTGCTGTGTCTCCGTTAATTATTACTTTTTAGTCGAACTTTTTAAATTAGCAGAAAACTATGCCAAGGTCAGTAAATCACGTTGCTTCTAAAGCAAAGAGAACTAAAATTCTGAAGCTCACAAAAGGTTACTATGGAGCTAGAAAGAATGTTTGGACGGTAGCAAAGAATACATGGGAAAAAGGTCTTACCTATGCTTATCGCGATCGTCGTAATAAAAAGCGCAACTTCCGCTCATTGTGGATTCAGCGTATCAACGCAGCTGCTCGCTTACAGGATATGAGCTACTCTACATTGATGGGTGCTCTACACAAGGCCGGTATCGAGATTAACCGTAAGGTTCTTGCCGATCTCGCTGTCAACAACCCTGAAGCATTCAAGGCTATCGTTGATAAAGTGAAGTAAGGTATATCCTCTACAAACACGATATGAAAAGTGTGTCAGATGTTCTGACACACTTTTTTGTTGCTAGTTAGTTTATAGAATGTAGCTGAATTGAGTGTTTGTTGTGGATATGAGTGAGGATAGGGCGAAAAGAAAAGTGTCATCAACTCTTTAAGAGTGATGACACTGATTATAAGTTTACCTATTACGCATTCTTAAAAAGAATTTGCTAGAAGTGGTGCCACCAGGAATCGAACCGGGGACACAAGGATTTTCAGTCCTTTGCTCTACCAACTGAGCTATGGCACCATAGTCATTTAAAAGGTGTTGCAAAGGTATATATAAAAGCTGTAAATATCGAATGACCGCGATAGTTTCCCTTGGTGGTTAATAAAAATTAACTATATAAGGCTATTTACCGGACTTAGCCATTGGATTCCAACCTTGTGCTAAAAGTTCAAACTCGTTTCCATCTCTACTGATGAGCTGCTTACCAAGTTCTTCTTTTGTGATGTGTCCGATGAGCCGCACGCCTTCAATGTTTTCTATTTTGGCATGGTCGCCAATGGGAACTGTGAAGAGTAGCTCGTAGTCTTCGCCACCATTGAGAGCACAGGTGGTAACATTCAGGTTGAATTCTTCTGCCATGACGGCTGTTTGATAGTCGATAGGGATGTTCTTTTCGTATATGCGGCATCCACAATGGCTCTGCTTACAGATGTGTAGGAGCTCACTACTGAGTCCATCGGAGATGTCCATCATGGCTGTAGGATGGATATTTGCCTCGCGTAATTTTTGTATCATATCTCCACGAGCTTCCGGTTCCAGTTGGCGTTGGAGCAGGTATTCCTTGCCGGCAAAGTCGGGTTGGAAGTTACGAAGTTGTTCCAGTGCATGCTGGTCGTTCTTCTTTTGAGCTTCTTCCACTTGTTGGTAATAGACCGATTTCTCGCGTTCGAGCAACTGTAAACCCATATATGCGGCTCCGAGGTCGCCCGTTACACATACGAGGTCGGTATCCTTGGCTCCATTACGGTACACAATATCCTCTTTTGCTGCTTCACCGATACACGTGATACTGATAGCCAGTCCGGTATAAGACGAGGTCGTATCGCCACCTACAATGTCGATATTCCACTTGTCGCAAGCCATACGTAGTCCACTATAAAAGGCTTCCATATCCTCAACTTTGAAGCGTTTGCTGAGCGCTATGTTGACAATCATCTGCCTTGGTGTACCATTCATGGCGAAAATATCGCTGATATTCACCATTGCCGACTTATATCCGAGGTGTTGAAGGTCGATATATGTGAGGTCGAAATGTACCCCTTCCATCAGCATATCGCTTGTTACGAGCACCTCTTTGTCAGGATAATGAAGTACGGTGCAGTCGTCTCCCACACCATACTTTGTCGATTCGTTCTTGATTTGGATGTCTTTTGTGAGTCGTTCGATGAGTCCGAACTCTCCCAATTCAGATATTTCCATATATTAATATCGTCTTATTCTGTTCTTTTAATCATCTCGCGCATAATCTCGGTCATCAATGGTTGAGCACGATTAGCAGCTTCCTGCACTTCTTCGTGAGAAACTTCTACAGCCTGACCTTCCAATCCTAGATCAGTGATGATGCTGATTCCGAATGTGCGGATGCCACAGTGGTGAGCCACGATAACCTCTGGTACGGTGCTCATACCTACAGCGTCGGCTCCCATACGATGGTACATTCTGTATTCAGCGGGGGTCTCGAAGGTCGGACCTTGTACTCCCATGTACACACCATGCATCACTCTGATGCCCTTTTCTTCTGCGATTTTGTCGGCCAAAGCAATAAGGTTCTTGTCGTATGGTTCGTGCATATCGGGGAAACGAGGACCTGTCGGGAAGTTCTTTCCGCGTAGTGGATGCTCTGGGAAGAAGTTGATATGGTCGTCGATAATCATCAAATCACCGATTTTAAAGTCGGGATTCATACCTCCGGAAGCGTTGCTTACGAAGAGAGTTTTAATTCCCAGCTCGTACATGACGCGCTCTGGAAACGTTACTTCCTTCATGTCATAACCCTCATAGTAATGGAATCGTCCCTCCATCGCCATGATGTCTTTACCTCCAAGTTTACCAAATATCAGCTTACCTGCATGTCCTTCGACCGTAGAAACGGGGAAATTAGGAATTTCACTGTATGGAAATTCATAACTATCAGTTATCTCTGAAGCTAATTGTCCGAGTCCTGTTCCGAGTATGATTGCCGTTTTTGGACTTGTTGTCATCCTTTCCTTTAACCAGAATGCTGTTTCTTGAATTCTTTCGTACATAGTCAATGATTTTTTTATTGAATTGCTCTTCGTCGTCGAGCATGAATTTTATTTGGATGGGAAGTGCATAGATATGACTCCGTACAGGTTCGCTGAATCCATCTAAGATGCTCAGTCGGGCGGCATCTTTCTCTGTTGTGAGGATGATGCGAGGCTCTGGTAGGGCCATGAATGTTCTTTCTATCTCTTCAATATCGCGTGCTGTGAAGCGGTGATGATCCGGAAAACTCATCGGTGTGAGCGTTTTGACGCAGGCCGTAAGGTCTTGTTCCATTTGCTGTGGAGAGGCAATGCCGGTCAAGAGTAGCGTGTTATAATTCTTCAAGTCTTCTTTTTCAATTTCCTTGTCAATGAATACAGCCTTTGGGTCTGCATATTCTATGGTGGAGAAGAAAAGACTCTGATAAGGATATAAGTCCATTGCCTTGGTCAATACACGAAATTCCATCGGGTTCAAATCCTTTGGGCATTTGGTGATAATAACGATATCAGCACGATTTTTTCCGGAATGTGGTTCACGAAGTCTTCCTGCCGGCAGCAGTTTATCGTAAATAATAATGCGATGATAGTCGACTAAAAGAATGTTGATGCCGGGTTTTACATAGCGATGCTGGAATGCATCGTCTAGCACAATGACGTCGGTATCGTTGGTAGCTGCATCTGTTGTGAGCCTATCAATGCCTCTACAGCGCTTCCCATCTACCGCAATATAAATATTAGGATATTTCTTTTTCATTTGGAAAGGTTCGTCGCCAATTTGCTCCATAGCCGTATTTTCATCGGCAAGCAGGTATCCTCGTGATTTGCGCTTGTATCCTCGTGACAGCACTGCGACTTTAACCTTATCTTCAAGTAGTCGAATCAGGTATTCCACGTGTGGAGTTTTACCCGAACCACCCACTGTAATATTTCCTACAGAGATAACAGGTATATCAAAAGCTTTACTTTTGAGCACACCCATTTCAAAGAGACAGTTTCTGAATCTGACCCCTATGCCATAGAGCCAACTTAATGGTAATAGCCATTCATTGATTTTTATCAGATCTCCTTCTGTTCTCATTGCGTTATTGTATTCTTAATATGTAAGGCATGGCAGCTTGCAATCTGTCCCTATGTTGCATATCTTTGATAAGTTTGAAAGTCGTGTAGTATTCGCCAAATGTAGTTTCCAATTGTTTGTCAAGGAAACTGCTGTTATCCGGTATAGCCATAATGTTATCCAACCAGCTTTTGGCTTCAGGATAACTAGCGGTACCGTAATTCTTCAACTTTGCCAGTTCGGCAGCTTTAGCTATGGCCTTATTCAAGCCTCCAAGTTCGTCTACGAGACCTATTTTGATGGCATCTGCACCTAGATAAACATGACCTTGAGCTATGTTTTCCACTTGTTCCATAGACAACTTCCTGCCTTCAGCCACCCGTTTCTTGAACAGTTTGTATCCATTCTCAATGGCTGTTTGCATGATATTGAACTGTTCACCGGTCAAGAAGTGACCACTAGCCCCAAATACGGAGTTACGATTGGTCTTCACCTCGTCGAATTTCAGGCCTAACTTCTTGGTCATTAGTTCTGATTGGTCGGGAAGTAGTCCGAAAATACCGATGCTACCGGTAATCGTTGTGGGATCGGCAACAATCCAATTGGCCGGACAACTCATGTAATATCCACCCGATGCGGCTGCACCACTCATCGAGATTACCACCGGTTTCTTCTTGCGTAACTCGGCTACTTGATGCCATAGTTGTTCCGATGCGTATGCATCTCCACCTCCGGAGTTGATTCTTATAACTACAGCTTTTATATCATCATCGTCAGCTAAATCTTGTAAATCGCGGCAAACATCTTTAGCTACAATCTCATGATTTTCACCAAACATACTTTGTGGCATCTTGTTGTTTACTATATTTCCGTATGCATAGTACACAGCGATATGCTTTTCGGCACTTTCACTTTTCTGTGCTACCAACTCTGATGGTGTGATGAGATTCAGTTCCTCGTCTTTATCTATACCGATAGCTTTCTTTACGACATCCTTGATTTGGTCGTTATAGTACAGTCCATCGACCATTTTGTAACCAACCATCTTTGAAGTCTCCTCCATACCAATCAGTCTGTCGGCGTAAGCGTTAAGAGAATCCTTCGATATTTTACGACTGCCGGATACTGCATTTAATACTGTGTCCCACCATCCATGGATATATCGTTCTGTCTGTTCGCGATTTGGATCGGACATTTTGTCCTCAGTGAACATCTCCACGGCACTCTTGTATTTGCCCATTCTGAATGGAACGACCCTTACACCCACTTTAGCTAGCAAGTCTTTCACATATACCATCTCACCACCTATACCTTTCCAAGTAATCGAACCAATAGGATTCATGTATACCTTGTCGGCAGCTGTGGCCAAATAATAGTTCAATAGTGAATAGTTCTCACCGTAGGCTATTACTTTCTTTCCACTCTTTTTGAATTCCAAAAGCGCATCGCGTAACTCTTGCCTTTGTGCTATATCGGCAGTCAAGTTGCCTGATTCCAAATAGATACAGCTGATATTATCATTATGGGCAGCCTCGTTGATAGCTTCTATATAAGTTTTGAAACTGACACCCGTATTTCCATAGAGTTGGTCACTCAATGTTGTTTCGTCTTGTTCAGACATGTTTCCGTCGAGTTTCAGCAACAGTACTGAGTTTGATTCTAGCTTCTTGGTAGAGCTATTGGCTGTTATCATACCGATAGCACCGATGAAACAGAAGAACACTGTAATAATTCCGAAGATAAAAAGGCCTACAATTGTGGCAAGTACGTTTTTGAAAAAATCCTTCATATATAGCTTTTGGTTTCAGAGATGATATGATGCAAAGATACGTGTTTATTTTTATTTTATTTGCTAAAGAACTATATTTTAATCAAAAAGAATTAACTTTGTACTTCATGAAAAAGGCTGTTATCATGGGAGCTTCGTCGGGAATAGGGCGCGAAGTAGCCCTACTTCTTTGTCAAGCCGGTTGGCATATCGGCATTGCTGCACGACGTTTGGATGCTTTACACGATATTCAAGCGAAGTATCCTGCACAGGTTACTATCTCGCAGATAGATGTTACGACGATGGATGCGCCAATCTTGTTGACTCGCTTGGTCGAAGAGATGGGTGGGATAGGCCTTTATGTTCATGTATCGGGTGTAGGAAAGCAGAATCCTATGCTTGAACAGTCTATAGAGACAGCCACGGTCGATACCAATGTCAGCGGTTTTACACGTTTGATTGATACCATGTTCCATCTCATGGAGCATCAGAGATATGGCCATATAGCTATTGTTTCGTCTATTGCTGGTACTAAAGGACTAGGTCCGGCTCCCTCTTATAGCGCCACCAAAGCCTATCAAGCCACCTATATTCAAGCTTTGGAGCAGTTGGCTCATAGCCGTCGATTACCGATTACATTTACCGACATCCGTCCGGGATTCGTAGATACCCCCTTGCTATCGGGTGGTCGTTATCCCATGTTGATGGATAAGGAGCGAGTGGCACGTGCTATAGTTCGCAGCATATTGGCTCGTCGCCATATTGTAGTGATAGATTGGCGCTATGCTGTTCTCACTTTCTTCTGGCGATTGATACCCAATTTCATTTGGAGACGTATGAAATTGACTAGATAAAACATAGAACTAATTACTTTTATATGAGAAACTTATTACTACTTTTCGTCTGTTTGCTATCCTCGGTGACAGGGTGGGGCAAGACGGTAACTTTCCAATTAAAACTTGCAACAGGTCGTAACACCGTGTTGACGGCTTATCTCCCCGATGCCTCTGTAGCTACCGGGCGTGCCGTTGTAGACTGTCCGGGTGGCGGATATACGATACTTGCCACCGATCATGAGGGACACGACTGGGCTGATTACTTCAATCATCAAGGCATAGCCTACTTCGTTTTGGAATACAATATGCCACATGGCGACCGCAATGTGCCTCTAACCGATGTCCGACAGGCTCTCCGTACGGTGCGTGATAGTGCGTCTACGTGGCGTATCAATCCTGCCGATGTGGGCATTATGGGCTTTTCTGCCGGTGGTCACTTGGCTGCCATGGCTTCTTGTTTGTTGAGTTATGCCGACCGTCCCAACTTTTCTATTCTCTTTTATCCAGTTATTACGATGAAGCGTGGCACTCATGTCTCTTCCAGAGAACAGTTGCTTGGCTCGTTAAAAGACGATGCTGCCATGCAAGAACTGTATTCCATGGAGACTCGTGTACGCGTGCATAGCACGCCACCAGCCATTATTCTGCTAGCCAATGACGATGATGCGGTGAATCCGATCTATAATGGTATAGCCTATTATTCGGCCATGCGACGTGAGGGGAACGACTGTTCGCTCTATGTTTATCCCGGTGGTAGTCATGGATTCGGGTTTTGGTCGAGTTTTGGTTATCACGACCAAATGCTGAACGACCTCACTTCTTGGCTCCATCATCTTAAGTCTCCGCGTCCCGATGCAATTCGTGTGGCTTGTATCGGAAACTCTATTACGGAAGGAATGGCCTTGAGTATGGCCTCTCATACGAGTTATCCATCTGTGTTGCAACAGCTGTTGGGTAGCCAATATCATGTTGGTAATTTCGGTATATTAGCCCGAACGCTGCTTCGCAAAGGTAATCTGCCGTACGTAAATGAACCGTTATGGAGAGATGCAAGGGAATTCCAGCCGAATGTAGTGGTACTGAAGTTGGGTACTAATGATACCAAACCGGAGAATTGGCAGTATGGTCAAGACTTTGCCAGCGATTTGCAAGCTATGGTCGATACCCTTAAAGCCTTGCCCACTCACCCTACAATCTATCTGTGTACGCCCATTCCCATCTTCAAGCCCACGTGGAATATGAGCGATTCTGTGCTGGTCAACTCTATCATTCCAACTATTCGGAAGGTGGCAAAGAAGAATAAATGCAAGGTTATCGACTTGCATACGGGTTTTTCTCCCTACGGTCATTTGGTCATTCAAGATGGTGTTCACCCTAACGAGCGGGGAGCTAAAAAGTTGGCAGAACTCGTTGCGACAGAATTAAAGAAGCATTAGACTCCATACTTATAGGAGTTGTCTTTGATATTTTATTTCCTTTTAAAAAGACTACAGGCATGGTGTATCCAGCGTTCTATGCGATACACCATGCCTGTTTAGCTTTAGAAAAGCTTTTACCTTCTCATAATCAATGTCTTGTATGATGTTGTTTTTGTTTGCTCCTATATATATATTCCATCCAATTCTCGTCCGGAAGACTTTTCCAAAAATCAACATCGTTTACCCATAATCCTAGTTTTATAGTCACTAAAAATGCAGTATTCGTTGCTTCTATTTCTTTTACTGTCTTATCAAAGAATATTACGCCGGTCATATATTCTATTCCATCTGGTTGACTCCATGGGCCAACTGTAGAGGTTGACATATGTTTTATGGGGAATCCACCTTGTTTAAGAGTCTCATAAGCCATGGAAGCTGGTCGCCCAATAAGCATTTTCTTGTCTTTCACTAATCGTTTTAGGAAGTTCTCTTTCTCTAATTCTGTTTCCAATGGAGGAACATGCGTAGTCCCCGTAGTTTGCGCATTGCCAAGTATACATAGCAAGGTAAGCAAACATAATGTTATTAGTCTTTTCATATAATTGTTCTTTATGGCTGTTTATCTCAAAAATCTTAAATTTCAAAAGGGGCTATTTGGGGCTGCTGCATGAGCCGAACAGCAATGCTGTCAAGCCCATGCAGCAATGCTGAAAAGGCTTGGCAGCACGGTCAATGTTTTAAGAGGTAGATGCAACCATCGGTAGATGTGGTGACAAGATGGTGTTTATCGATGGGTACAACGGTGTTAACCAGCGAGTTACCCACTTTGTGTTGCCATTTGATACGGCCGGTCTTGCCATCAAGTGCAATCACCAACCCCTCTTTGGTGGTGCTGAATACCGTGCCATCGTATTCGGGTAGCATGGTTGTGGCATGCTCGTAGCCGAATTGGGCATTGGTAGCCCACAGTTGTCGGGGGATGTCTGATGTGGCACTATAGCAGACGATGCTGTCGTTCATAGTCTTGGCGTAGATGCGTAGACCATCGGCTGAGAGGCCAATACTTTCGCGAACCATTGATTGCTTGGTACTCCAAAGCGTTTTACCTGTGGTAAGATCGATAGCAGTCAGTACTCTACGAGGGTCTACGATGAATACGCGACCGTTGGAAGATACCGGCCATACAGCAGCAGGCGAGAAGTGCATGCGCTGTTCGCCATTAGTCCAGCGCCAACGTTCGGTTCCGTTTGTCGTGTTCAGACAATAAAGGGTATTGTCCCACGCACCGAAGATGACGGAACCATCTGTTACGAGTGGCAGAGTCTCAATATACCCTTTGACACCCTCGTACTGCCATTTCTGTTGACCCGAATAGAGGTCGATAGCTCGGAATATGCCGTCGCTGCCACCTACATATACCGTGTGGTGGGTGATGTTGATGGCTCCTAAGACCGGAGCATCGGTATGAACCGTCCATAAATTTTTACCACTCTTGGCATCAAATCCATAGATATTTTTATCGGCTGAACCACATACTACAATGCCATCCGTGGCAGCAGGTGTACCCACAATGCGTGCTTTCAGCGATTGTTGCCACAGTTGCCGGCCGTCTTTCAGTCGATAGGCCGTGAGATTTCCGGCGTCATCGCCCACGAAGAGGTGGTCGTTGAGTATGGCAGCCGATGAGAGGATGGCCGTACTGGTGGCTAGTCGCCATTGTGCCTTTACTTTGGAGTATTGCTTGTTGACACTATAGTCGGGGTATTGTTTGGCATGGCCTTGGTGGTCGAAGTAGTTGGTATGCAAGGATAAGGCAACCATCGGACGACGTGAACCGTCGGAGTTTTGTACGTAAGAGGTGATGGAATCGGGAGTAACTGTGAAGATGCTATAACCCGTGGTGCCTTGCTTGTCGCGCAAGTTGCTGCGAGTGAGTATTCCGGGAAGACCGTCGTAATCGAACATTTTGTTGCGATGGTAATGTCCGCCGATGAAAAGGCGAACGTTATAAGGGCGCAGAGCATCGGTCACTTCGTACCAATTGTCTACGTCTCCCGGCAATATGGGATAGTGGGTGACCAACATTACGGGCAGCCGAGGATTGCCTAGTCGCTGGCTCTGTGTCTCTATCTCGTGTTTGGCCCAAGCTATATCTTGGGGTGGAACATGGCCTAATGCCATGCGGATGAGTGGCCCGGAGTTGAACCCGAGGAAGAGAATGCCCCCATGGATGAATGAGAATCGTTCGCTACCGAAGATGTCGGTGAAGGCTGTACAGCCCGATTCGCTCCACTTGGTCTCGTGGTTGCCCATGATGGTGTAATACTTATAGCGTAGCAAATCCAGACAACTTTTAGCCTTTTGTAGTGAGATGCGGTCGCCATTATCGGTCAGGTCGCCGGTGACGAGTACAAAGTCGAGGCTGTCGGTAGCGTTGATGGCAGCTACAGAGCGTAACAGGTCTTCTGTAGGTTGTGGGCTGTTAGGATTCAGATGGAGATCGGTGATTTGGGCAAAGCGGAAATGTTTGATTTGCTGTGCCTGCATAGAAAGGACGAATCCTATGAGAAGCACTATCAAACAAAAAGTTTTTTTCATGTATGTGTTGTTACTGTTGTGTCGTATAAAAATAAAAACCGTGCCTGACCATCGGTTCAGTCGGGCACGGTTATGATAGTATTGAGTCTTACCAGTTAGGATTCTGTCCGGTGGAAGGGTTCAAAGTAAGCTGGCTGTTGGGGATAGGATAGAGGTAATACTTGTTGTTGAATGTACGCGTAGCAGAGGTTCCAATCATGTAGTGGTTCTCGTCTACCTTCACGGCATTGTCGGTCATGTTGGTGAGGTTGGCACCACGATTGATGTTAGGATACTTGTTGGAGTCGAGTTTGTCAAGCTGATGCCAACGTACCAAGTCCCAATAGCGGTACCAGTTGTCGGTCATCAATTCGCAACGACGGCAGCGACGAATCTCCCAAAGTAGGTCGCTGACACCCATATTATTGGCTGGGTCGGCAGCAACGGTTGTTGTCATGGCGGGGAGTCCGGCACGCTTCTGTAGCAAGTTGATGGTCTTGTCGAGGTCGGCATTGGTAATGGTACCTAATTCGGCCTTTGCTTCGGCATTATTGAGTAGCACTACGGCGTACCAATAGAGCGGAGCATCGGTATAACCGGTGTTGGTGTTGGTGCGGTAGTAGGTCTCTAATGTGAGGTTATCATACTTTCGGATGGTGTAACCTGTCGATGAAGTCATCTCTGCCGAACCCGAAGGTTTGCCCTCGTTGTTCAAGCGTGCCCATCCATGTCCTTTAAAACAGATGATGGAATCGAGCAAAACGCTGAGTCGACCGTCGCGTTCTGCGAGCAGTTTGCTGATAGAGAAGTTGCCATTCTTGTTGATAATGGCCTTGTCGTCTTTATTGCGAGAAGTGGTAGCCAATGGCTTTCCATCGGTAAAGAGGAATGCATCGAAGGCGTCTTTCGTGATACCGCTGATGGTGGTAGAGCTACAAGTGTAGTCGATGGTTCCGTGCATGACCATATCTTTCTCGTAGTTGCGGAAGAAAATGATTTCACTGCAGTTGTTCAAGTCAAGACTATTATAGATTTCACCATACTTGTCGGTCAACTTATAGGTACCCGAAGCGATGATGGCATCGGAAGCATCGGCACTCTCTTGCAGGTATTTCTTGGCACGGGCAGCATCGGGAGCCTTGCCATTATCGGTTTGTGTGCGGTATTTACAGAACGTGCCTTCGTAGAGACAGATATCACTCTTCATGGCTAGTGCCATGTTTTTGCTCCATGCAGTCTTATCCTTGGTGGTTCCAAGGTTGGCAATGGCGTAGTTCAGATCGTTGAGTACAGAGTCCATGACGACGTCTCTATCGGTGCGAGAACCATAGATGGTAGGGTCTTCCGGGTTCAGAATTACTTCGTTCTGCCACTGTACGTTACCGTATTCGCGTACCATTTGGTAGTATTGCCATGCTCTGTTGAGACGGCCTACAGCTTTATAGTAAGTACGATTGGCAAGGGTTGAGTTTTCCAAACCTTGCAACATGTAGTTGATACGGCGTATCTCTGTGAATCCGCCTGACCAATCACTGGCTGTAGAAGGGATGGTCTTGAAGGTCCAATCGGAGAAATTGGCATTCACTTGGTCGTCGGATAGGGTCTTGAAATAGAACCATCCGGCACCGCCACCAGAACTGTAGCCGGTGTAGTTGTCGTAGAACTTATTGCTATAGCTGGCTACGTCGTTGGCGTTATTCCAAAAGCTTGGGTCGTTGGTGAACGTGTCACGAGGTGACTTTTCCAAAAAGTCGTTGCAGCTAGTCAGCATACAACCGGCCAAAGCCATGATATATAGGATTGATTTTTTCATAATCGTAATATCTTAAAGTGTTTCTATTAGGTTTAGAATGTAACTTGCAGACCTACCGACCATGTGCGAGTGATAGGATAAGTACGTCCCCATGTGCCGTATGAGAGTGAACCTTGGCCTTCGTTCATTTCGGGGTCGACAGGCAGATTGCCGCTACCTTTGTAGAGCAGACAGAGGTTGTCTACGCTTCCATAGACGCGAAGTTTCTGGATGTAGAACTTCTTACTGAGAGAAGCAGGCATGGTATAGCCCAATGTGATGTTCTTCAAGCGGAGGTAAGCCATGTTAACTAAGTACTTGGTCTGAGGATAATAGTTGTGTTCACCACCGATGGGTGCAAGTCCGGAAACATTGCCTGAACCTTCGTTACCCGGATAGAGACATGGGAAATCGTTGCTCTCGCTGATATTGGTGTTCTTACCTGTAGGGTCGTAGACGTTGTACTTCGTTTGGTTAGCATAAATGGCAAGGTCGGCAGCACGCATCTCCGGGAATGCAAATGCAGACTTTGTCCACATGTCGCGCTTACCAACTCCTTGGAAGAAGAGGTCGAGGTCGAAGCCTTTATAGTTGCCACCGAGGTGAAAGCTATATTCGTAGCGAGGTAGAGTGTTACCGATTACTTTCAAATCTCCGTGATCATCGGCTGTACCTTTACCACCGTCGATGACGCCATCACCATTCAAATCTTTGAATTTAATATCACCGGGACCATATACGAAGTTATCGGTCTGGATACCAACTTGGCTAGCTACGCCACTCTTATACTTCCAACTACCATCGGCATTTTTGCCGTCGAAGTCGTTTTCGGTAAAGTAACGTTCGGTTTCAAAGCCCCAAATATCGCCCCAATTTTCACCTGCGTAAGCGTAGGTTTTAGCATTGTTGTCGCCTACGATGCCACCGGTGTAGCCAATAACCTTAGAGTTGTTGTTCCACTTCTGCACCTTTACCTTAGAATCACTGATGCTGAAGTTGGCATATACGCCTAAGTCTTTATTGAGTTGCTTGCGATAACTGAGCGAGAGTTCCCAACCGCGTGAGCGTAATTCGCCTGCATTGGTGTAAGGAGCAGCAGCACCTACACTGGCCGGAAGGGCTGTACCGGGAGCTAGCATGTTGGTGGTAGAACGCTGGAACCAATCGGCTGTTAAGTTCAAATCGCCATTGAGGAAGCTTAAGTCGATTCCGGCATCGAGTGTATGGATGCGCTCCCACGTCAAGGTAGAGGATACCCAAGAGGGGATAGCAAACTGGGTGACTTTGGTACCAGCGCTGTTCAACCATGTAATTTTAGACTCTGAGTAAGGACTCATCGTAGAGATGAACATCCAGTCTCCTACAGCCTCGTTACCTATCTCACCGTAAGAGAAACGCAACTTACCACTTGAGATGTATTTATGAAGGTCTTGCCAGTAGGGCTCTTCGGTAAATCTATAACCGGCAGAAATGGATGGGAAGAAAGCCCACTTGTCTCCGTTGGGGAAACGGGAAGAACCATCGTAACGTCCGTTCAGTTCGAGTAGATAGATACCCTTGTAGTCGTAGTTGATACGACCGAAGTAACCGGCAGAGGCACGATCGCCTGTCGAAGAGTCTAGGGTGGCTTTCTTTAAATCGCCATAAGCCAAATTGATTTCGGGATAGTTCTCATCATAGAGCTGTGTGCGATTTACATAGAAGTAGTCTGATTTATAGTTTTCGCCATTGATACCGACCATGACGTTCAGATTATGGGCGTCGTTCCAAGAGTGGGTGTAGTTCAAGTAAGCGTTGGCAGCCCAACGTGTCTTCTTGGTATTCCAACGGGTAGCGCTTGAAGCTGTTGGCTGAACGATGTATGTGGGACTTGTTCCCGACCAGTTCATGCCATATACGCTATGGTCGCTCGACTTGAAGTTGAAGTTTTCTACATTATATGTGTAGTCAGCATTCAGTGTTAAGTCTTTCGTAATGTTGGCTTTGATATACGCATTGAGGCTCATTTGGTCGTGGAAAATATACTGTCGAGCAGCCTGTTTCTGCAGAGCTACGACACGATAATCGTTGATAGTGCCATCTTCAGACTGCATATAGCCCGACGGAATGAAGAAAGAGCCCCAACGCCATAGGTACTGATAGATGTTATTGTAGGTATCGGCGCGCCCCATCTTGCGGTGAGTATAGTTCACTCTGACGCCTGCGCTCAGCCAGTCGGTGATATCTGTGTTGATATTAACAGTGGCATTATACTTATCTCTGATACCCGGATTGAACTTCATGATATCTTGTTTACTGCTGTAGCCGTATGATGCGTAGAAGTTGGTACGACCGCTGGAACCACTCAAAGAGATGTTGTGACTCTGTGATGGTGCGGCGTTGTTGTACCATATTTTTTGAATATCGTAGTCGGCATAGTACATCGGTTGCCCGTTGACAAAGGCATAATCGCCTACGTTACTGTCGCTCTGCCATGGCTCCATAGCACTGTATCCCTTACGACCACTGTGTTGTGCTTTCCATTTTTCGGCATAAGGGAGTAGCTTGTCGAAGTACATACCGAACAATTCTACAGATCCTGAGCCTGCTCTTGCCTTGGCTGCGATGGCTGCATTCAACTGGGTAGGAACATCGGGATAATCGGGAAGGTAGGTAGAACTGTCCCAACCGAACTTTCCATCGTACTTCACAGAAACCTTATCGCCTCGTTTTCCCTGCTTGGTTGTAATAAGGATGACACCGAAAGCAGCGCGGCTACCATAGATAGCAGAGGATGCGGCGTCTTTTAAAACAGAGATAGAAGCGATGTCATTGCCATTGATCATGGAGAGGTCGTCGACCGGAACACCGTCTACAACAATCAGAGGTGAGGACTTCTGACCATTAGAAAGCGTACCCAAACCACGAATTGTGATAGATGGAGTGCCGTCCAAATCGCCACTAGAGTTTAGGATGGTCAAGCCGGGAACGGACCCTTGAAGTGCTTTTGTTACGTCTTGTTCGGGGCGACTGCCCAATGTTTTGTCAAGATCGACATTGGCAACGGCACCCGTCAGGTTTACTTTCTTCTGCTGACCGTAGCCTACTACTACGACTTCATCGAGCAAAGCGTTGTCTTCGGTAAGCTTGATCTTCATCCCGTTGGAAGCTTTTACTGTAACGGTCTTGTAGCCTAGGAACGAGATTGTGAGCTTGGCATTGGTACCGGCTTTGAATGAGAAGTTACCATTCAAGTCGGTAACGGTTCCTCGTGTCGTTCCCTGTTCGGCAACACTGGCGCCAATGATAGGCTCGCCTTGGCTGTCGACTACTGTACCTTTGACGATTTCTGTCGTCTCACTTTTGCTTACAAACTGAGGAGGATTGGCTGCATACGTAGATGCCAAGTTCCCCATAGTGCCACCATAGAGGAGGAGTGCACTAATAAGTGTGATTTGTTTTTTCATAAGCGATGTATTAAAGTTATAATAAAATTGTTCTTGTTTTCATGTTTATCGTATTCGTGGAGTAGGGAGATATGCCCTTTTGAGATAGTCAAACTTATTAGAGGTCTTGACGTTCCAGATTCCACGACCACTTGTCGAAATATAGATTGCCACCACGCCATTCCACTTCGCCACGTTGAAAGTCTACGGTTTCACTTCGCGGATAAGTCTTGGTAGGGTATAATGACATGCCAAAATCTTGGTTGACTACCATGCGCCATGAGTCGAGACCACCTAAGAAGAACCATTTCTCGCGTTCGTTTTGGGCATAAGAGGGTATGCCGAACGATATATCTACAGGCACCCAGCCGATTCCTTCGAAATAGATTTCACACCAATCGTGTAGATTTTCATTGTCGGGATGTAGCATGAAGCCACTTTGGAAGTGCGAGGGAATACCGCAAATACGGCATAGGGTGGCGAACAATAATGTGACTTGTCCGCAGTCGCCATGCTTGTTGAGAACCACATATTCAGGGATATTCTCAATCGTAGAGTATTCTCTAGCCGATGCCCACGGATAGTTGGTATCTATATAAGCGAATATTCGACGGGCTTTCAACAGCGGATTGCTTTCTCCACGCGTCAGACTATCGGCCAAATGACGTAACATCGGGGTGAAAATCATGTGCTTGTCACGCTCCGAGGTGTATTGTTTATAAAGCTTACTATGGGTATTGTATGGCTTGATTTGGTCAGGGCTTAGGCCTGCCCAATAGCCATAAGTGGTGTATTCGAAAGTTTCTGAGAAGATTGTAGGTTCATCGGCTTTGGCTCGTTTCTCCATGTAGAGAGTAGAGTGAGCATGATTCTGTGGTGAACGTTGATATAGTATCTCACTTGTACTCAACAGTTTTACGTTGGTTTGTCGGGCTATATCGGTTCTCGGAAATGGCAACCAACATCTGATAAGTTCTCCTGCGGGTACGGCATTTGGCTTTACGCTCAAGGTATAAGTTACCTTGATGCGCTTTGGTTCTGCCAAATGAGAGACTTTGTCAGCATTTTGAATGATAAATGGTACATTGTCTTTGTCCTTCTCTTCATAGCCTTCTTGCGACAAGCCTTCCTTTTCTGTTTTGATACGGATGCAATCTTTATCAATTCTGAAAAGGTTGGGAGCGGCGTTATGGAAATACCGTTTCTTGCCATCTATGACCATACTCTCCAGTGCATGAGATGCTTCCCATATATCCATCTGCTTGTCTGTCACATCAGGAATAAATCGTTGGATGTAGGCTTTGACCTCGTCTCGACTTTTATTGAAATCGACTAACAGGCGATGATGCAAATCTTCTTCCCATGAGTAAGCGCTTGCTGTCAACGAACAAACGGCAAGAAAGGATAGTAAGATAAGACGTGGAGCACGCATGATATTTCTTTTTAGGTTATATTTTCACAATGCCAATACCGGGACGGTCGGGTAGTGTAATCTTTCCTTTTACGACTTCCATTCCTTTGAAACGGTCGTTAGAGATGAGAAGGTTTCCGTCTAGGTCGGCAAAGTCGACTGCGGGTGCCAATTGGGCGGCCGCACTGACTGCACAAGAAGTCTCTGTCATACAGCCCACCATTACTTTCATGCCAATGGAACGAGCATAGTTCAGCATTTTCCAAGCCTCGCGCATACCGGTGCATTTCATGAGTTTGATATTGATACCGGAGTAGGCTCCTCGCACATTCTCAATATCTTTCAGTCGCTGGATGGCTTCGTCGGCAAAAATAGGCAGCGGACTTTGATCTGTAACCCATGCAATGTCGTTTTTCATCTCTTTGGGCATGGGTTGCTCTACCATCACGATGCCTTGCTCTTTGAGCCAAAGAATCATGTCGAGAGCCATTTGGCGGTCTTTCCATCCTTGGTTTACATCGACGGCAATAGGTAGATTGGTGACGCTTCTAATGGTCTGAATGAGTTCTTTATCGTTGTCTCTGCCAAGTTTCACCTTTAATATATTGAACTTATCAGCACATTCTTTGGTTTTTTGTCTGACCACTTCGGGAGTGTCTATACCGATAGTAAAGGTGGTTGAAGGAGCTTTCTGCTTGTTCAGTCCCCATATCTTATACCATGGTGCACCAAGAAGTTTGCCCACTAAGTCGTGCAAGGCGATGTCTACTGCGGCTTTGGCTGCCGTATCACCCGGTGACAAACTGTCTACATAGGTAAGTATATCTTCAAGTTGGAAAGGATCGTTGAAGCGGCTCAAATCCACCTTTTGTAGGAATGTCGTCACACTGTGTACGGTCTGTCCTAAGTATTGGGGCATAGAAGCCTCACCATATCCCGTCACTCCCTCATATTCAATTTCCACTTGAACATCGGGAGTCATGGTGCGAGAGTAGGTAGCTACGGTGAATACATGGCGTAGCTTGAGATCGTAAGGGAAGAATCTCATTTTTAGTTTCCCTGATTTTCCTGCGCGATTGATATTGATGGCAGGAATCGTTACATGCTTGATGGCATCTATCTTGCCTGTAGAGATGGCTGCACCTAGTGTAGCCAATGTGGCCTTTTTAATAAAATCTCGTCTGCTACTCATCGTAATCAATATTTATTGATAATAAGTATTGTGATTGGTGGTCATCATTCCTTCTTCCTTATTAATATAAGGTAAGATGCGTTCCGCCCATAATAGTCGGTTCAAGTCGTATTCATCGTATTCTTCATCATCGGGATTGAAACTGCTGATATGAACAAATCCTAATGAATGGATGAATTTCTTATTACCTATATATATACCCACATGAGAGACGCGAGGCTTGTTGGTCTCTGCATTTCTGGAACCGAAGAAAACCAAGTCGCCCGGTTTTAAATTGCCAAAATCAGAGGTAATGTCAATATGTTCTCCTTTGTAAGCCTGTTGGGAGGCATCACGTGGAATAATAATGTCGTGCATAAAGAGAGTGGTACGTACAAAACCGCTACAGTCAACGCCCTTGGTACTCGTTCCACCCCACATA
Organism: Prevotella sp. S7 MS 2; assembly: GCF_000762865.1. Taxonomy (NCBI): domain Bacteria; kingdom Pseudomonadati; phylum Bacteroidota; class Bacteroidia; order Bacteroidales; family Prevotellaceae; genus Prevotella; species Prevotella sp. S7 MS 2. Next base: position 42,997 of record NZ_JRPT01000037.1, read on the forward strand.
TATGGTAACCCCATCAGGCTTTTCCCCGTAGCAATGATACTTTGTGCATCGTACTTCAAATGCTTGCGCCAATGACTCAATAGATCTCCGTCGGTCTTCTTCAAATATCCCTTTCGACCATCGGGATAAGCTATGTGGAAGAAATATTTGGTGCTGTTTAATAGTTTGAATCGATTTCCGGCTACTACATCGCTCATGGTTTGAGAACTTAATTTTGGTTCAGAATAGACCATACTGTAGATACTTGTTACAACTACTTGTTCTGAAGCATTCCATTCTGCATGCTGTTCAGCGCTGACATGTGTAACCGTTCGTGTTAATGTCCAGCCAATATAATCTTCCGGAGTCTGTATCTTGGTCCATTCGTGGCTTTCACCTAGTATTTTGACAGGCATTCCTAAGAGCGCTTGGGAAACTTGCCCGGAATCGTAATCATCAGCTTGTCGCATGTTACAAACAGAAACGGTGACGATTCCCCAACTCTCCATAGTTTGCTTAATAGTAGCATTGGAAATTTTTGAAGAATTTTTTGGCTTGCCTGTAAAAGGACGTGCCAACTTCTCAAAGGCATGAGCCTTTTCCAAAATCAATGTGGAACCGACTGTAGCAAGAACTGCTTTTTTTAGAAAATCTCTTCTTGTGTACATGGTCATAAGCTTATGATTAATTGGCTACTAAAATACGATAAAATAAAAATAAATGCAAGAGAAAACTTTAAATATATGTAAATTTAAATATTAGAAATATATTTTTGCATTTAAAGAAGGCGGTATAATGCTTATTTATATTTGTTTTGGGGATGTAAGATAATCTTTATTATAAGATTCCAGTTATCCAGTTTGGTATAGTATTGGTTGCTATAGCACAGTGTTGAAGAACTATTATTGTTTAGGGAGTCTGGAAATTATTTCCATGATAAGTAATCAGCCCTTCCAAAGAAGATTCCACAATAGCTGCGGGAGTGATGCTGAATTCGTCACATACTTCTAATAATAGGTCGGAATAGGTGTGAGCTACGTTACCAATAAAACTGATGGAGTAGTCTTTATAAGGTAATTGTGCGATGTTGCGTTTGAAGAAGCTACGGAAATTATTGACAATCAAGTCGTGTACATATGGATTTCCGGTATGTGGTGTGAGAAAAAAGGCCGTCTTGGCCAAATAATAATTGGGCCTAGGTTCGTTGTATACGGCATTCATCACTTCATCGGCATTTGTATAATTCTGCTTGTAAAAGGTGTGGGCCAGTTCTTCGGGTGCTAAATTTTTCAGTACATCAGATAGAAAACTCTTACCAATGGCCGAACCACTACCTTCGTCTCCTAAAATGAATCCACAGGTTTTGACGCTTGATACAATTTGCTTGCCGTCGTAAAGGCATGAGTTCGACCCCGTGTCTAGGATGCAGGCAATGCCGGGCTTGTCTTGGCAGAGTCCTCTAGCTGCTGCCACAAGATTGCTTTCTACGGTCACCGGCGTGCGAAACTGAGAGATAAGAGAGGCCTTCACGGTGTTTTTACGAGTTTCAGTATCGCATCCTGCTCCGTAAAAATAGATATGTTGAATCTTTTTGTGAAAAAACTCTTCGGGGAGTCCTAGCCTGATGCTTCTGCTAATCTCTCTTCGGTTCTGAAAATAAGGGTTTAAACCATCAGAGCGTTGTTGCTCTATAATCTTACCATTTTCAATTAGTACCCAACTCGTATGTGAAGAACCACTTTCTGCAATTAGTTTCATCATGGTCGTCGTATTATCTCAAAGTTAAACGATCTATTAAAGTTTACTAGAGCAAAATTATAAAAAAAAATAGAAATAAGGCAATTTTTGAGATTTATTTATAATCGTTATTAATCCTATGATTAATAGGTGTTATCTCTCGAAAATATTGTTATTTTATTAAATAATGTTAAGCTTAGAATCGCGTATCTATATTTTTATTATGTTTGTAATAAAATATTTTAGAATAAAACTAAGAGTATCTTTTTTAAAAATAAAATACAGATTAAGTGAATACTAAACTAGTTTTAATTACAGGTGCTACCAGTGGAATCGGTGAGGCATGTGCTCGCAAGTTCGCACAAGGTGGTTACCGATTGATATTGACAGGGCGTAATGAGCAAAGGTTAGAGAGGTTAAAGGCTTTGTTAGAAGAAGATGGTGCAGAAGTCAGACTGTTGAAGTTTGATGTGCGCGACCGTCAGGCGGCAAAGACAGCAGTAGAGTCGTTGGATGGAGATTGGAAAACTGTCGATGTTCTTATCAATAATGCTGGTTTGGCTTTGGGTTTGACCAAAGAATATGAGGGCGATGAAGACGATTGGGAGACAATGATAGATACCAATATCAAGGGTTTGCTCACCATGACACGTCTGATTGTACCCGGAATGGTAGAGCGAAATCGTGGACATGTCATCAATATTGGTAGTGTAGCAGGTGATGTGGCATACGCCGGAGGCAATGTATATTGCGCAACTAAAGCTGCTGTCAAGACTTTGACCGATGGTTTACGGGTAGATTTGGTAGATACTTGCGTGCGAGTAACCAATATCAAGCCGGGATTAGTAGAGACTAATTTCAGCGTTGTACGTTTCCATGGGAATCAGCAACAAGCAAAGCATGTATACGAGGGGATTCATCCTTTGAACGGAGATGATATCGCCGACGTGGTATTCTATGCTGCATCAGCCCCAGAACATGTACAGATTGCCGAAGTGTTGGTATTGGCTACACATCAAGCAAACGGTTACACAATCAGTCGTGATGTGAACCGTGAAGAACATTTGTCCTAAAGAGGACTGCAACTTAATGAAAGTACAGGATGACTTTGTGTTTTGTAAAAAATAGCTTTTAAGCTACAATAGGTCCTAGATTAGGTAAAGGAGGAATTCAGGACTAACAAGAACAGGTCCTCCAACCTGTCTTTCTGTG
>NZ_JRPT01000038.1:0-2110 GCF_000762865.1 Prevotella sp. S7 MS 2
ATCAATCGCTCAAAAGAAAAAAAGAACGGCAAATGCCCGATTATGGGACGCATCACCATAGACGGAGAGCAAGTGCAATACAGCACGAGAAAGGAAATCGCTCCCGAGCTTTGGGACAGTCGTAAGGGACGATGCAAGGGTATAGGCGAAGAGACAAAGGAAATCAACCGCTACTTGCAAACCAAAGAGGAACAAGCCAAAGGCAAATACCAAGAATTAGTTTGGCAACGTGGCTATATCACTGCCGAGTTGTTGAAACGTGAACTCATGGAAGAGGACAATCCCAAAGGCTTTCTTTTGGAGGAAGCCCGACTATTTATTGAGGAAAAGCGTCCTTGTGTGGGAATAACGGTTGCCAAGCCGACCTTTGCCAACTACATCTATGCCACACAACTCATAGAGGCTTATCTGCGTGAACGCTTAGGGCTGGAGGATATCCGCTACTCTCTGTTGGACTATGGTTTTATCGAGGGGCTGGACTTCTACCTTAAATCAAAGCGCAATCTTTCTCTTGCCACTATTCAGGTAGCGGTCATCTTCCTTAGGAAACTCATCGGCATCGGCCAGCAGAAGAAGTATATCCGCATCGATCCGTTTGCGGACTACAAAGCAGAACTGCCACACCGCACAAGGCGTTATCTCACTACGGAGGAGCTGCAGAGGGTCCTGCAAACACCCATAATTGACAAGCAGTTCGAGCGAGCAAGGCAACTCTTCATTTTCTGCGCCTTCACCGGTTTGGCTCGTGTGGATATGCAACGGCTCAAACCAAAACACATCACCCATAATGCAGACGGCACAGAGGAAATCCGCATCAAAAGGCAGAAAACAGACGTGGAAGCCATCATTCCGCTTCTGCCCATTGCCAAACAAATACTTTCGCTCTATATCAAGGATAAGAAAGCGGACGACTTGATATTCCCCAATCTCACAATAAGAAAAGCATCCTTTGCGTGTGTGAACATCGGGCAGATATGCCGGATAGAGAAAGGCTTGACCTTCCACATGGCTCGGCACACATTCTCAACCACGATTTGCCTTTCCAATGGTATTTCGATGGAAACGCTCAGCAAGATGCTCGGACACAGCAATATCGGTACGACACAAATCTACGGAAAGATAACCGACCATAAGATACAGGAGGATATGACTGCACTCACAGACAGGGAGCATACTGTATTTGAAGGTTATTGTGAGTCGATAGCACGGCAGAACGTGCCACTGCAACACGCATAAAAAGGAAGTAATTACCAAACATTTATTATTCACGATTGAAAACCAAATGATTATGAAAAAGAACAACAAACAGGAACTTTCTTACTTTCGATTGAAATTAAGAAGTTATATGAGTGAGCATCCCCCCGAGAGGTTGCAAGATACGGAGTTTATCACCACACGGGCAGATATGGCTCTCACAGCTTACTGCGATGCCGTGGCGCAAGGTTTCACTCACCCCGAAGCGGAAAGCATGGCAAGCGAGGTTTTGTATCAAGGCTTGCACTTTTCCAAGTATGACACGCTTGTATCTGTATTGGAAAACGAGTTTGAAAGGGAACTGCCTGCATCGCTTCCTGAAAGACTCGCAACCATCTTGTTGTCGAATAAGGCTGTTCAAGCCACATTCGACAAATTCGGTTTGACGGACACATTTGCTTCTGACGAGCAATACGACCGTCTTTACACCGAACTCACAGGCACGATAGTGCTGCTTACCAAGAGCTATCATTTGCCAATAATCGGTCAGACGGAGGGGTAAGCCCAAAGGCGTTGTAAGCAAAGGCACACGCAAAGTCCCTGATGCCGTTTCTTATCGTGCAAAGGTACAACGGCAGCCAATCTGCCCCGACAAGGTCAAGTCCTGCGGATGGAGAGAAGAATCTCCACCGCAGGATTTTTCTTTTTCAAGTTGGTATTGCCATTTTCAATATTCGTGCGGTCGTATTCATCTCTCCCAACCTTGCAGGGCAGGGCTGCCGTAAGAGAGTATAGGCACGACAAGAATACGGCATACTCAGGCTCTTTGGACGCAAGGCGTAACAGCCAACAATAGATAGGACTGACGATAATACGGACTATCTGTTGTTTGTACAATTTATTGTCATGACTATCT
>NZ_JRPT01000039.1:0-43463 GCF_000762865.1 Prevotella sp. S7 MS 2
AAAATAATAAAAGGAAAGAGCTGGCACCTCATCTCATTACCGCAATAACGCAAATGGATCTCCTTTGGTCTTTTCTCTTGTTTTCTCTCTATTTCCCTGCTTTTCCTCATTTCTTGCAGCGGTGCTTCCGAGGGTTTACTTTTGCACTCGATAAGTACGGCAATGGACTGCATAACAGTTTGTTTGCCGAGTAACAATAAAGTAATCAAAACAAAATCAAGGCAATGAAACTCATTATCATCGACCGCAAAGCGTGGGAGCGGCACTGCTCCGAATTTGCAGACTTTATCCACAGTATTGAACAGCTTATCGGCAATCCGCCCGAAACGGACGAATGGCTCGACAATGAAGCCGTATGCCGCAGGCTCGGCATCAGCAAACGTACCCTGCAATCATACAGAGATACGGGAAAAATCCCTTTCTCAATGATTGGACACAAGTGCTATTATAAGGAGAGCGACATCGCAGAGTTACTGAATGCAAACAATGAATGAAATCAAACACAGAATGAACTATGGAAGAGAAAGAAATCATTACACAGCAAGACCCTCAAATGCAGATGTTTGCACAGTTGATGGAGGGAATATTGAAGAAACTGAAGCGTTATTGTTTTACAGCCCGTCCAATGTTAGGCGGAGAGGTTTACCTCACTGGCGAGGAGGTTTGTAGCCAATTACGGCTCAGTACACGCACGCTCCAAGAGTACAGAAACTTAGGAACGCTTCCTTTCTACAAAATCGGAGGGAAGATACTATACAAGCAGAGTGACATACAGACAATGCTTGAAAGGCATTATAATCCAATACCGCAAACAGGTAAGTTATGAGTTAAGTTAAGACATCAGTCGCGACTTAAGTCAAATGGTCAGTTGTGACTTTGGTCAAGAAATTAGTTTCGACCTAAGTTAAAATTAACTTTAGTCAAAAATATGTCAGCTCATAAAGTCAGTAAGTCAAGAGATTAGTCTAAACTTATCTCTTGATTTACTTCTTGAACTTTGAACTCTCGTCTATCAAAAGCGCCCCAGAAAAGTTACTTTATGGAACATAACAAACTATCTCTTTCTTTATACTGGCAAGGTGTGTCTTTGTACCACAAATTGCCATTTGTACCACAAATACCCTTGCCCCGAGGGGAGGGCAATCACTCCAAAGTCGTGATTAGGATGCAATGAAAAAGACGAAACAAAAGAAGCCTGATGGCAGATGTGCCACCTATCCACGATGGGACAGATGGCACATCAGGATACCTAATTCCGAAGACCAGCAGACACTTATCAGGCTCTATCAAAAATCGGGAGCAAAGACGAAGAGCGACTTTGTCCGAGCAAGACTTTTGGGTGAAGCCTTTAAGGTCATCACGGAAGATCCTTCAAAGAAGCCTTACTTGGATAAACTCTCCGAAATCGTCGCCATGATGAATAAGATAGGTGTGCTGTACAACGAAGCCGTGAAAGCCCTCAATACTTATCATTCTGTTGCCACTGCTCAACGAATGCTCGGCAAACTTGAAACCTATTCCCAAGTTCTCATCAGACTGCAACAGCAAGCTGAGCTGCTAACAAAATCCCTTAAGAGAAGGTGAAAATGAATACTAATAAATCATAATACCCGATATTCGTTCCGTACTGCAAATATTCAATCCCTTTTTGGACGGTTGTCAATGTTAGGAGTATAGGCTTTATATGTGTAATCGATAATAAAACGCTTCTAGCAATTCTTATAACAGTTGCGTTGTTTACCTCTTTTGAGAATATTGTTTGATTGCAATAGTGTCCTAAACGTTTTTGGCGGGCGAAGGGTGTAAGATAGCTGTCAAGCGGGTCAATCGCCCCTTGCTATTGCTCATACAGACGAACTCAGGCAGAAGTGTCTCCAAATCAAGCACTGTGTGCATCTTGACAGCTCCTTTAGTATGAGTATAAAGAGCCCAGTCGTACATACTTAGACAGAGGGACATTAGGGTTGAGTCTAGAAGACAAACCTTCGCCTTTAGTCGTTTCTTCATCTGCTTGAGCTCTCCGTGCTATCCCAAATACTGGAAGAGGGCATAAAAGACATCTTCGAAGAATAGGGAAGTCCTATTGGCGTTTTGGTAACTGATATTGGATTTGGAGGAGGCTCGTGAGAGTCCTAAGTGATTGAGATTGCCCGTAGCAGATTGTAGACCCTCTGAGATTTGACGTAGGGACACACTACCCGAGAACTGGCTGAAGAACATAGTCACCAAATGGCTCCACGAGTTGAAGCCCTTTGCATGCTTGTCTGTATCATGCTTCTTGACTAATCGTTGGATGATTTCTCGAGGTATGAGTCGGATTACTTGTGCGAATAGTTTTATATTTGCCATTGAAAAGGGTGGTTTGTGACAGCTTTCACTAGCTGTGCTTTGTTTCAATTACAAACCTTCCCTTTTCTCTTTACCCTGCAAAACGTTTAGGACACTATTGCTTTTTAATCGTATTGATGTGTAGTTCGAGTTAAAAGACACTTTATAATTCATTATTCTGCATTATTATGAGTAACTTTGCGAGTTTAATAATCAAAAAAACAAATACCCGAAAGATATATGTCTCGGTTACCCATCCATAGAAGTTCACAACTCTCAGATTTCGGAGTCTATCTGAAGACTGTCATCTCTCGGACATCGGCATCTTCGGAAAAATACGCTTTTTCTCATACCGACGATTATTATTTCTTTGGCTTCATAGAGGGTGGGCAATGCTGTCTGAATATTGATTTCGAGGAATACACTTTCGGGAAAGGAAGTCTGGCTATCATTCTACCCGGGCAGGTGCATCGTATCATCAACGCTTCCAATCTTTCTGCAAAATTTCTGGTTATCGACTCTGTATTGGTGGATAAGGAGGAAAAACGAACGCTTGAGAGATACGGTCGCCCTCAAATACAACTATCCGACATGTCAGAACAAAAACTATTATTATCATTTCTTGACTGCAAGCTGAGTGGTATGGAAAATCCTTCTGCCAAAGCAGTCGTTCAGCGACTGACCACCGTCATTGTAGGGTTAGTCGTGGAGAACATTGTAAATGTAACGATAGCTCAATCCAAATTGCTGGGGACAGTGACCAGACACAAGGAAATAGTATGGGAATTTCGGGATTTGTTGGAAAGCAATATCCGAAACAACCGTTCGCCATCATTCTATGCCGGGCGGCTGAACATTACCGTTGCCTACCTGAATGAAGCTGTAAATTCTGTTCTGGGGACAAGTGTGAGCCACCATATCCAAAACGAGATTATTTTGTTAGCTAAACGTCAATTGGTCTATACTACAGATTCCATCAAAGAGATTGCACATAGTTTAGGCTTTAACGATTACTCCTACTTCACACGGCTGTTTACCAAGGTTGCAGGCGTTTCTCCCACGCTCTTCAGGAGGACTTACCACGAATAGTGCTATCATTACCATTGTCCGTCTATTGTGACAGCCTGTATCCCACCGTACCTTTGCAGCGAACTTTATTCAATTAAAAAGATACGGATTATAAGGATGAACAACGCTGTAAATATTTTGCGAGAAGGAAGTATGATGAAAGCCCTGACAAAATTGGGGATACCTATTGTCATCGCAATGCTGATTATGGCAATATACAATGTGGTAGATACTTTTTGGGTTGCACGTCTTGGAACTCTTCCTGTCGCCGCGGTATCGGTTGTTTTCCCTATATCGTTGTTATTTCTTGGGATAGGACTGATGTTCGGGGTCGGAGGCGGAGTGTATATATCCCGTCTGTTGGGAGCGAAACAGGTTGTCAAGGCAAGCCAGGTCGCTTCCGTCTCAGTGATTACCTCTGTGATGTTGTCAGCTCTCATTGCCCTTGTGTGCAATGCGTTCCTGCCGGACATCCTACTTTTCATGGGAGCAAACGAGGAGATGATGAGTTTGGCAGAATCCTACGGCAGGCTTTTTATCATCAGTTGTGTCATAGGAACATTGAATGTGTCCATGTCCAATATCATTGTTTCACAAGGTGCGTCGAAGACTTCTGCGTCGGCAATGATCATCGGCTCTATCGCTAATGTTGCATTAGACCCCTTGTTTATCTACACTTTCAATTGGGGTGTGGAAGGTGCTGCATGGGCTACTATTCTTTCAAGAATCGTCACGACAGCTATTTACATCCGTTTCCTTACGAAAGCAGATGTAAAAGTATCTCTTGCCTTGTTCGCTCCCACGATAAGAATATACGCAGACATCATTAAGATTGGTATCTCTATGCTCTTTTTGCAACTGCTCCAGACCCTTTCCATCAGTTTGTTGCAGAAAGCCGCTGTGAAATATGGGGCAGAGGCTGTTGCGGCTGTGGGTATCGTCCTGAAAAACGTCACATTGGGAACAAACGTGGTCTTCGGATTTGTAAAAGGACTCCAACCTATGGCAGGCTATAACTACGGGGCAGGCAATTTTCAAAGATTAAGGGAAGCGGTGTGCTGTTCTCTGATACTCACAACCTCGTTTTGTGTGCTCTGGAGTATTCTTATAGTCATTTTTACCTCTCCTATCATCAGGTGTTTCGGTAAAGACGAAACAATGCAGGAAATAGCAGGAATTGCACTTAGAGCCAATACGATTATGTTCTTCACTTTCGGATTCCAATTTGTGTATTCCACACTATATATGGCAATCGGAAGAGCAAGGCAAAGTCTTCTGCTAAACATCGGACGGCAAGGTTTGTTTTTTATCCCTATAATATTGCTGCTTCCATCGTATTGGGAACTAAATGGAGTGCTTTATGCACAGCCTATTGCCGACGTCTTTGCAACTTTAATGACACTGTTCTTTGCTGTCCGAATTCATAAGGAGATAGGTCATAAATCACATCTCACAACAGAGAATCTGCAATGTTGAACCATAAAAGTTATGGTTCATCCCAATAGTGTCCTAAACATTTTTGGTGGGCGAAGGGTGTGAGATCGCTGTCAAGCGGGTCAATCGCCCCTTGGCATTTGCGGTAAAAACGTTTAGGACACTATTGGTCTAAAATCGCTCTCTTCTTTGTCGACAAAAAGAAGGAAAAGAGTGGCAAAAGGCTAATCACTCAGTTTCGTACCAACGCCACCCTGAAACCATCAGAGCTACTATCTATGAAGCTATGAGCCCATTCCCCAAAAACGTCAGCCATGACAACACGGCTAATTCCTACTGATTTTCATAAGAGAATCATTATCTTTGCAACATAGAACGACGTGATCTTTGAAGCACTGCAGAATGAAGAGAGGTAAAGAAACTTGCTCGTTTCCAACTCGTAACCCTTTTGCCCTACACTCTTTCCTACTCTATTGATTATCTGAAAGATACAAGCTTCTTGAATCTTTTGCGGGCTTTAGATTTCATTAGCCATTCAAAAAGAATAGGACCAAAAACAGGCGTTAGAGGAACATTAAGGATATAATAAATTTGATATTATTCGCCTGCCTTATTGGCAACGTTTAATCTTATGACGAGACAAAATAAGCTTCGTTTAATCGCAAACGTGACTTTTAAAACAAATTCAGATGCTTTAACCATTTTACTGCAATAGCTCGGCAATATCGCTGTTTGGCCTTGGCAGCAATGCTGACTCGACTTAATAGCAATCTTGCCACAGCTCTGCAGAAAATCGATTGTGTACGAAAATAAATGTTATAAATACGTTAAAGAATCATAAAAATCAAGATTTTGAAGGGGGATTTTCGGACTTTCCGCGTTTTAAAAACATATATATAACTCATAAAGATACGGCTTAATTCGTTAAAAAACTTATGAAACAAGTAATCGCCCAACTCTCTCAGGTATTAGAAACTTATCAAGAACGTCCGGCATTCTGTATAGAACACATTTACTATTCGTATCAACAACTAGCAGAAACTATTGCTGCCATTCGCTGGGAATTACAAAGTAGGCCAGAAAAAAACGTCGGTTTAGTGGCCAACGACGACTTACAGACTTACGCATCTATCCTCGCTTTGTGGATGGAAGGCAAGTGTTATATTCCTTTGCATCCCGGGCAACCGCTCGAACGATGCCTTGATATCATTGAACAAATGGACATGACGCTCGTCTTGGATTCAAGTTCTGAGACGCGTTATCAACATGTTGATGTCATCATGACGGCTCAGTTAGATGGTGCGAATGCTACGTTAGAGCAGCCGGTAGCATGCGATGACAGCGAATTGGCCTATATCTTATTCACTTCGGGAAGCACTGGTCGCCCCAAAGGTGTACCTCTTACGCGTGGCAATCTACAGGCGTTTGTCGATGCTTTCTTCGCCATGGGCATCACATTGACACCCGAAGACAAGGGCATGCAGATGTTCGACCTCACTTTCGACCTCTCCGTCATGTCGTATCTGCTGCCGCTTCTAGCCGGTGGATGTGTGTACACAGTGTCTTATAAGCACGTGAAATACATGGCAGCATTTGAACTTCTCGACACCTACCCTATTACTTTCTTCATGATGGTGCCCTCGGTGATACACTATCTACGGCCATACGTTGACGAGCTTAACTTGCCTCAGTTGCGTTATGCCATGTTTGCCGGTGAGGCTTTGATGGACGATGATCTCGCAGCATGGGCTGCCTGTGTGCCTAACGCACGCATCATGAACACCTACGGACCTACCGAAGACACCATCCTTTGCACTTATTACGACTACCATCCCGGCCAGCCCAATAAGACGGTAAACGGTATTGTCAGCATCGGGCGCGGTATGCAAGGGGTTGATACATTCATAGCCGACGACGCAGGCCGGCCAGTTGCAACAGGCGAAAAAGGTGAACTGTGCTTGGCCGGTGCCCAACTGACACCGGGCTATTGGCGTAATGAGGAAAAGAACCGTGAAGCCTTCTTCATGAAAGACGGCAAAAGATATTATCGTACAGGCGATATTTGCGTAGCCGATGAGGATGGCGACATCATGTACTATGGTCGTAAAGACTCTCAAATCAAGATACAAGGATTTCGTATCGAACTCAGCGAGATAGAATGTGTAGCTCGTGACTACTTCGATAACAGCACGGCCGTGGTGGCATTGCCTATGGGTGACGAGCGTGGGGTAAACAGAATAGAACTCGTAGTAGAGTCGGCCGACACGTCGACAGAGCAAGGTCTCATGGAAAGGGTGAAGAAGAAGTTACCCGTCTACATGGTTCCGGCCAAGATACATTATCGCCATAAGTTCCCACTCAATGTGAATAACAAGATTGATAGGAAGAAGTTAAAAGAAGAAATATAAGAGAATCGACAACTCGGAAGTTATCGGGAGTTAAACATCTCTTCGAGACGTTGGAATAATAAACGGAGTTAACAGACACATGTCCGTTTACTTCAAGCAGCTAAGCAGCTTTAACTCCCGACAACTCCTATACATATCTTAAAAAAATCAAGCAACATTATATAAAAATAGACATCAAAATGGAAAGAAACGAGGTATTAGAACAATTACAAGGTATTTTCAGAAGCGTACTGAACGAACCGGAGTTACAACTCAATTTCGACATGTCGACCAATGATATTGACAACTGGGACTCTATTACCAACATGACTATCATCAGCGAAATAGAATCGCGTTACGGCATACATTTTAAGATGCGCGACATCATCAAGTCGAAGAACGTAGGTGATATGTGCGACGTCATCATCCACAACAGCTAAGATAGGTCTATGGAATTTCTTTCGATACCGTTTTTCTGCTGTATGTTTCTGGCCTTCATCTTGTTTTATGCGAAGGCCGAACGACAGTGGCAGAGGGGCGTATTGCTCCTTTCGAGCTGTGTTTTCATAGGTTATTACCACATCGTTTACTTGATTTTTGCCGTTGCTATGAGCCTCGTCACCTTCGTATGGGGACGTTGGTTACATCGCAAAGCAGAGACCAAGCAAGCCCCATACATCTTTATGGGCGGACTGGCAGTACTTGCCGGTACGTGGCTCGTGAGTCGTTATTGGCTACCGGTGTTTCCTTTGGGCATCTCGTTCTATACTTTTCAAGCCATTTCTTACCTCATAGAAATCTATTGGGGAGAAGATGATGAAGAAGATTTATTGGACTTTACGCTGTACATGCTGCTCTTCATGAAATTCTTGTCGGGTCCTATCGAGCGGGCACAAGAATTCATGCCACAATTCAAGAAGGCTCATACGTTCTGCTACGACAAAGTGGTAGCAGGGACAAAGTTGCTTGCATGGGGTGCTTTCATGAAACTAGTGGTGGCCGATCGTGTCGCAACACCACTCAGTACAGTCTTCGATAGCGTGCGCGAAGCATCAGGTATGCAGATTCTACAGGCCACACTCATCTACCCTATCCAACTCTATGCCGACTTTGCAGGATATACCAACATGGCCATCGGACTCGCTCTAATGTTGGGATTCACCCTGTCTCCCAACTTCAACCGACCATTTGCATCTACCTCTACGGGCGAATTATGGCGCCGTTGGCACATGTCTCTCTCTTTTTGGGTGCGCGATTATATCTACATGCCCCTCTCTGCCAGCTGCCGACAATGGGGAAAAACGGGCATTTACTTTGCTCTCTTGGTTACCTTTATCACTATCGGCGTATGGCATGGAGCCGGTTGGACGTTTGCACTCTACGGACTTTTCCAAGGCGTTATCATCATCTATGAGACCGCAGCCCACAATATGCGTGAGCGCGTTAGACAGTGGTTGCCCTCTTGGTTGTGGACAACCATCATGATAGCGCGTACCTATATTCTGTTCGCTCTATCACTCTTGCTATTCCGTATCGCCACGCTGAGCGATACGCTGTATGCTTATCGCCACATGTTCGACGGTATTAACTACTCCATAAAAGAACTTCAACTAGGCATGGCCGACCGCTATTGGATTTATTTTGGAATCGCTACGGTAGTCATGTTGGTTGTAGAATATATCCATCACGAGCGTTGTAACCTCATCGATTGGACCGCTCGTCAACGCCCTTTGGTACGTTGGGCATGCTATTATGTACTGCTGTTGCTCATATTCATATATGGGGCATTCGGTGTAGACAACTTTATCTATATTCAATTTTGATTCATCATGCAGAGAAAATTCTATATTAAGAGCCTGCTGATAGCCCTGCCGTTCTTGCTATTAGTAGGTTATTACGTAGCAGCCGATCCCTTTATGGTACTACGTTCGTACACCGATTACGATCATTCAAGGGTCTACCAAAGCGAAGGAACTATTAGTTGGCTGAAGTACAAACGCTTTCGTGCATTGCGACATTATGACTCTTTCGTCATGGGAACATCGACTACCATGTCGTTCCAGACCACTTACTGGAGTAAATATATACAGGGAAGTCCGTTCAGAATGTTCGGTAACAACGAGACTATAGGTGATATAGCATTGAAATTAGAAGCACTCGACCGACAAGAAGGACAGAAAATTAAGAATATACTCATCGTACTCGAAGCCAATAGTCTGGCTAAACCGCAGCCACAATCGGGTATCATGCACGCTGTTCCACCCGAAGTTTCGGGGCAAAGCGAGTGTGTTTTTCAGGCTATGTTCTTACAATCGTTCTTCACACCGAAATTTTTATTTCCCTATTTGCAGTATCAATTCACTCACCAATATACGTACAAGATGAAAGGAGTGATTGAGCCGACACTGCCAACTCGTGCCACTTACACCAACGACGCCGTCATAGATGCCGACAATCAGATAAAGGCTACCGGCGAGAAGTATTGGACCGACGGACCGGGAAAGCCATTGAAAGAACATACTTACACCGTCCGCACAGCACCACAATATATATATAGTCAACAAAGAGAGTGTCTGCAACGCATCTATGAAATTTGTCGGCGCCATCAAACTAAGTTTAAAATTATTATATCTCCACGTTTAGACAAAGTATTAACCAATCCTTCTGACGTAAAGATACTGGAAGAAATCTTCGGTAAAGAGCATGTATTCAACTTTGCTTCACGCCCTTATTTGGCATGGAGCGACTATCATAACTTCTATGATGACACTCATTTCAGCATCGCTTTGGGCTGCCGGATATTAGATATTATCTATGACAAGAAGATAACTTCTATCAAATAACCCCATAAAAAATACCCATGCAGTAGCTTCTAGCAGCCACTGACATGGGTAAAACTTGAATAAATATATCTAACAGATTTTATGTTGGTCGATCAAGAATGATTCTTAGATTTTACCTACAAGGTCGATTCCGGGCTTCAAGGTTTTGTCACCCTTCATCCAACGAGCCGGACAAACCTCGCCATCGTGGGTAGCTACAAACTGAGCAGCCTCTATCTTGCGAACCAATTCAGCTGCGTTACGACCGATATTGTTATCCTGTACCTCGGCAACCTTGATGAGTCCTTCCGGATTTACAACGAATGTAGCGCGGTAAGCCACTCCTTCATCCTCCTTATAAACACCGAAACCGCGTGTCAAAACGCCACGAGGGTCGCCCAACATAGGATATTCAATGGCCTTAATACTAGGAGATTCATCGTGCCAAGCCTTATGTACGAAGTGAGTATCGGTACTTACAGAGTAAACTTCCACCCCTATTGACTTGAGGTATTGATACTTTTCCTGCAAATCTTCAAGTTCTGTAGGACATACGAAAGTAAAGTCAGCGGGATAAAAGAAGAATACTGCCCACTTGCCTTTGATATCTTCGTTTGATACACTCTTGAAGCTACCGTTGTGATAGGCCTCTACTTTGAACTCAGGAACCTGTGTATTGATAATTGGTGTCATACTTTTGATTTTTATTTTTGTGTTAATTGTGTTGGTTTTGTTTCTTTGTGATGCAAAGATAATCAATCTATCAAGCGATTCAAACAGATAAAATCTATCGGTCGATAGATAAAAACTATCACCAATGATAACACGGTCATTATCAATCGATTATATTTTTAGTCTTCCGATACCATTACTTAAAATTTAATACGTAACTTTGTAAACAACCAACACAGACATAAATATAATATGACACTACAACAACTAGAATACGTGATAGCCGTCTATCGGCACAAACACTTTGCCAAAGCAGCCGATGCCTGCAACGTTACGCAACCTACTCTCAGCTCGATGATTCAGAAACTAGAGGAAGAATTAGGGCTAAAAATATTCGAACGACGCAAGCAACCCATCGTTCCGACGGTACAGGGGATGCCCGTTATTGAGCAAGCATGGCAGGTTTTAGTACAGGCACGACGCCTCAAAGAAACCGTAGAAGAGGAGCGTAACTCACTATTAGGCACTTTCAACATCGGCATATTGCCCACTATCGCCCCTTACTTGATACCTCGTTTCTTCCCACAACTCATGAATGAGCATCCCGATATGGATGTCCGCATCACAGAGATGAAGACAGAAGAACTGAAGAAAGCTTTATTACATGAAGAGATCGATGCCGGTATCGTGGCGCAACTTGATGGCATGGACGATGTCGATGTGACTCCGTTGTTCTACGAAAAGTTCTTCTCTTATGTGGCTAAAGGCGATAAACTCTTCGAAAACAAACTTATCAAGACCGTCGACTTGACTGGTGAATACCTTTGGTTGCTTGATGAAGGCCACTGTTTCCGCGACCAATTGGTGAAATTCTGCGAACTTAAAGAGGCCAATCGTAGCAAGAAAGCCTACAGCCTAGGCAGCATTGAGACCTTCATGCGAATGGTAGAGAGCGGCAAAGGGGTTACTTTTATCCCCGAACTAGCTCTGCCTCAGCTCACGTCGGAGCAAAAAGAACTTGTCCGTCCGTTCGCTCTTCCGGTACCAACGCGCCACATCGTAATGATAACAGGTAAAGACTTTATCCGCAAAACACTTCGCGATACCTTGGCAGAACACATCAAAAAAGCAGTTCCAACAGAGATGTTGAAACTGCGTATAGGCATGCAGACCGTCTAATCGGTCTGTATTTTTGTTTATCTTCTGCTCAATTTACGACCTATCCAACCATCTATTGAGAGTTGTCCGGGACCGGTCAAAAACAACAATAAGTAGACCATGAGGTAAACGAAAGCCAGTTCGCCCTCTGAAATAGAGAAGTGATGAACCGTTGCAAAGGCTACCAACAGTGTGAAAGCCATCGGGATAACGACCAAACGTGACAAGAAACCGAACACAAAAGCAACAGAACAAACCAATTCACCAAAGATAGCAAGTGCCAAAGAGAACTCACTTCCCACACCAATCGGGTCGGGGAACTGAGCCGACATCGCACTGAATGCCATCAATTTCTGCCATCCATGACTAGCCAACAAGAGGCCGAAGATAACTCGCGCCAATAATAATACCAATGACATTTGTGGTGTTTCCTTTGCAGAAGGAAACAAAAAATGCATCAACTTTTTTATTTTTATCTCTCTTTAATTTTATGGTTGAGAAAGGATATACCTCTTAAAAGGCTTCCCTATATTTATTCTCATCTTTATCTTCCAACATACTGAGATAGCTCTGATACCTGCTTGCCGCAATATAATGGTCTTCCACAGCTTTCAACACCGCACATCCGGGCTCATGGGTATGCGTACAATTAGAGAACCGACAGTCTTTCGAGAAGTGGAATATCTCCTTGAAATAACTTGTCAACTCTTCTTTTTCCACGTCAAACGTACCGAATCCTTTTACCCCCGGTGTGTCTATCACATAGCCACCACTGGGCACTTCGAGCATCTCACTGAATGTTGTAGTGTGCATTCCGGTGTTATGGGCATCGCTGATTTCGGCAGTCCGCTGTTTGGCTCCGGGTATTAACCGATTGATAAGTGTCGATTTTCCCACTCCACTGTTACCGCTCAACAGAGTCACCTTGCTTTGCAACAGGGGTAACAAGGTATCTATTCCCTCTCCGGTCTCGGCAGATACGGCTACACACTGGTAGCCAATGGTATCATAAAGTGTCATCATCATCTCCTGATAATGTCGTTCTTCTTCACTCAAAAGGTCATTTTTGTTGAATACAAGCACCACCGGCACGCGGTAAGCTTCTGCTACAGCGAGGAAACGGTCAATAAATGTGGTGGAAGTAGTGGGATAATTAACAGTCACAATAAGCATAGCCAAATCTAGATTGGCTGCGATTATCTGACTTTGTTTCGATAAATTGGGCGATTTTCGGATAATATAGTTACGCCGATCATCAATAGCCGAGATGAAAGCCGTACCCTCTTGATTGGTAATTAACTCCACATAGTCGCCCACGGCTATAGGGTTTGTGGTTCGGATACCCTTTAGTCGGAAGTTTCCTTTAATCTTACTGTCGATGATTTTCCCATCATCAGTCTTCACGGTGTACCAACTACCCGTGTTTTTTATGACTAGTCCGTGCATGCAAATAATAAGAAGTGAGAAATAATAGATGAAAGATTATAAACTCTAATCCACCACTTATTATCCCTCACCCATTCAAATTACACCGTCATAATCTCTTTGGTCTTCTCGGCCAAAGCATCGTCGATGCGCTTGATATACTTGTCGTGAACCTTTTGCAAGTCAGCTTCGGCGTCCTTCTCGTTATCTTCGGACAACCCGTCTTTGATAGCTTTCTTCAGTTTGTCCTTAAATTCAGAACGCACATTACGTACTTCGACTTTCGTCTTCTCGCCAATTTTGTTGCATTGCTTCACTAATTCCTTACGACGTTCGCCTGTTGGCTGAGGTATTCCCAATCGAATAATCTCGCCATTGTTCTCAGGTGTAATGCCCACTTCGGAATCCATAATAGCCTTTTCGATGTCTCTGATGGCCTTACGATCCCAAGGCTTAATCGCAATAGTACGTGCATCGGGGGTAGAGATGTTAGCCACTTGATTCAAAGGGACACGTTGTCCGTAAGACTCTACGCGTATTCCGTCGAGAATTGCCACGTTGGCTCTACCTGCACGAATGTGTGAGAGTTGGTCTTCGAGATACATTGCTGCCATCTCCATGCGCTCTCCCGCATCTTTTAATGTTGCTTGTACGTCAATCATATTATCGTATTGTAAAATTTCTGTTTCACAAAATTAGGTATTAATTCGGATATTCACAAGTGTTAGGTGCTTATTTTTTTCACATCAAGTCGCCTATCTCGTCCATCACCAAAGCCACAATAGCCTCCAATCCCTCTTGATCTTGCTCATCAAAATCGGCAAGAGCGGTACTGTCAATATCCAAGACACCCCAAAATTGGTGGGCAGAATCGTACATCGGTACTACTATTTCGCTGCGCGACAGACTGCTACAAGCAATGTGTCCGGGAAACGCTTCCACGTCGGGAACCACGAGTGTGCGCCCTTCTTTCCATGCCGTGCCACACACGCCTTTACCATACGGGATATTGTAACAGGCCACCGAACCTTGGAACGGTCCCAACTTCAACATGCCATCACCTACTTTTAGATAAAACCCTACCCAAAAGAAACGCTCCGGGAAAGCCTCTCGTAAGGCAGCGGCAACATTGGCTAGCACACCAACTACGTTGGTTTCATTGGCTATCAAACTCTTAATCTGTTGGTAAAGGGTTGTATATTGTGGGGTCATAAATTAATTATATTCGAATAACCGATTATTCGAGACATCGATTAAAACTGTTATAATGCCAACTTACTCAGCTGATTAGTCAGTTCTACAAATTCTGCTATGCTCAATTGTTCTGGACGTTTGGTCATAATATCTTGCTCGAAGAAGGCCTGTTCAGGCTTCTCGGCACCAAACATCTGCTTGATACTTACACGCAACATCTTACGACGCTGGTTGAACACAGTCTTCACCAATCGCTTGAAAAGTTTCTCGTCGCATCCCAAATCGGTCACTTTGTTGCGCGTCATTCTGATAACGGCACTCTTCACTTTAGGAGGCGGATTGAACACATGCTCATCAACGGTGAACAAATATTCCACATTGTACCACGCTTGTATCAACACCGACAAGATGCCATAGGCTTTACTACCCGGTGCCGAAGCCATACGTAGCGCCACTTCTCGCTGTATCATACCCGTACAACAGGGTATTAAATCCTTGTAATCAAGCATCTTGAAGAATATCTGCGAGGATATATCGTAAGGGTAATTGCCCGTCAACACGAACTGACGGCCACCGAATATATCGTTCAAATCCATGCGTAAGAAGTCTTCACCTATGATATTCTCGTGCAACGAGGGGAACTTCTCGTACAAGAAAGCCACCGACTCGCTGTCTATCTCCACAGCTTTTACTTCGCGAGGCTTCTCTACCAGATACTGCGTAAGGACACCCATACCCGGTCCGATTTCCAATACGGGAATATCCGGACACGCATCTACGGTGTCGGCAATGCGCTTCGCGATATTCAAATCGGTCAAGAAATGCTGTCCCAGATTCTTCTTTGGTTTGACTAGTTTCATCTGTCTATGGATTGATGTGTCTGCAAAAATACAAAAACTATGCGATAATCTGCACTGAATCGATATTTATTAGTCCGTTTACTCTTTACCGGTATGCCGACAACAGACATTTGTCTGGTAACTCCTGCTAACTCCTTTTAACTCCCGATTACTCCAAAGTAGAGCATCCATGCGAAACTTTTATCATTTATTTGCCTTACCTTTGCAGCCAAATATAATCTCAGAACGATGAGCAACAACGTAAAAGGATTCTTGGCAGCAACCATGGCTGCCATCTGTTATGGCACTAATCCACTCGGCGCATTACCTTTGTATGCCGATGGCATCAACTCCTATTCGGTCGTGATGTATCGCTATGGGCTAGCCATAGTCATCTTTGCCGTCATCATGTTGGTACGCCGAGAGAACTTCCGTATTAAACTTGGCCATGCCATCCGACTGGCTTTACTGGGCAGCATTTTCGCTTTGTCGTCTATGACGCTCTTCCTGAGCTTCCATTACATGGCTGCCGGCATCGCTTCCACACTGCTTTTCGTCTACCCTATCATGACAGCTATGCTCATGACCTTACTCTTTCACGAGCGCATAACGTGGGGGGCGTCCCTGGCAATCCTATTGGCGTTAAGCGGTGTAGTGCTACTCTACCATGGTGAGGGAGACAGCAAACTCAGCACAGCCGGTTTCCTGCTCGTCATGTTCTCGTCGTTGCTCTATGCCGTGTACATTGTCTCCGTAAACCGGTGGAGCGTGGATATTCCACCATTGAAATACACCTTTTGGGTTGTCTTCTTCGGATTTATCGCCGTCTACCTATTCAGTTTGCTGGCCGGTGCGCCCATTCAGATGCTTCATACAGCCAAAGACTGGGCTTTCGCATTCCAATTGGCCTTGCTGCCCACGGTACTTTCGCTCTTCTTTATGAATATAGCTATTGCCAAAATTGGTTCCACTCCCTCTGCCATCATGGGCGCCTTAGAACCCGTTACAGCCGTTATTATCGGTGTATGCTTGTTCCATGAAACGATAACCCTGCGCCTCTGCCTCGGCATTTTGCTGATTCTAAGCGGTGTCACCGTCATCGTTAAGCAGAAAGTATAGTCCAACTCATCACTCAAAACTCCTCATTTCTCACTCCCAACTCATTTAGTTGTCTACTCGTTAACTCGTCTATTAGCAAATTGCAATCCCATGGCAGTATTGCTGTTTGGCTTTTGCAGCAATGCTGAAAAGATGTGGCAGTAATGCTGCCTAGCCTTTGCAACAAATTAAGAGTTATCTGTCTAGTACGAAAAGACACATACTAAAAGAGCAAATACAATTCGTTCCTATTATGTATAAGTCTGTTTTAGGCGGTAAATATAAGCCGACTTGGGATGCAACACTCCCTCCCTTACCCCATTATCACCTCTCATCGACGATTTAAGGAAATTAGAATGGTATTTTCTTTGTATTTAGACTGAATTCTCTTAACTTTGTGGCTAATAGCAACTAAGAAAACGCAACCAGCTTGAAAAAGACAATAGGAGATATTTCTAAAGTAGCACTGTCGCTGATATTAGGCGGAGCCATCCTTTATTGGATGTATCGTGGATTCGATTTCCACGCCGTGCAAGACGTGTTGTTCCACCAAATGAACTGGGGATGGATGTTACTCTCCTTCCCTTTCGGTGTCTTGGCTCAGGCTTTCAGAGGTTGGCGTTGGCGCCAAACATTGGAACCGGTGGACGAGCATCCGCGCATGTCGACACTCGTCAATTCCGTATTTTTATCCTACGCCGTAAGCCTTGTGGTGCCTCGCGTAGGCGAATTTGCCCGTTGCGGTGTGCTCCATCGCTACGACGGCACATCATTTCCAAAAGCCTTGGGTACCGTGGTGACCGAACGAGCCATTGACTCTTTACTCGTATTGTTGATTACAGCACTTACCCTTATCTTCCAACTCCGAACGTTCGACACGTTCTTCTTGAAGACCGGCACGAGTCTCGACCACCTCATACACAGCTTTACAAGTACGGGATGGATGGTTACAGGTATCTGCTTGGTGGCTGTCATAGCATTGGGAGGGGTCATACTGAAGAAGCTTAGTATATTTAATAAGGTGAAAGAGACAGTAGACGGCATCAAACAAGGTATCATGTCGCTGCGCAAAGTGCGCAATCAGCCACGCTTCATCTTCTTCACGCTGGCCATTTGGGGGAGCTACTTCCTGCACTACTATCTCACGTTCTTTTGCTTTGAGAGCACGGCCGGGCTTGGCATGTCATGCGCATTGGTGACATTTATCGTAGGAAGCATCGCCGTCATCGTACCCACTCCCAACGGTGCAGGGTCTTGGCATTTTGCCGTAAAGACCATGTTGATACTCTATGGTGTGCAAGCTGTCGACGCACTGAACTTCGTTCTCATCGTGCACTCCATACAAACGTTGCTCGTCGTAGCACTGGGTATATATGCATGGTTGGTACTATCGTTCACCAAGAAACATCATGTTGCAAAATAAGCATTATTCATTTAAAAACATAAAGACTATGAGCGAAATCAGAAATCTAGACCCTAAATGTATCTGGGAAAACTTTTATGCACTGACACAAGTACCTCGTCCATCGGGACATTTGGAAAAAATCCAAGCTTTCTTGCTCGACTTTGCTAAGCGTGTAGGTGTAGAGGCATTCCAAGACGAGGCCGGAAATATCATCATGCGTAAGCCCGCTACCCCCGGAATGGAAGACCGTAAAGGCATCATCTTGCAGGCTCATATGGACATGGTACCCCAAAAAGCACCCGAAAGCAATCATAACTTTGAAACCGATCCCATCGAAACACGCATCGTAGACGGATGGGTATATGCCAATAACACCACACTTGGTTCTGACAACGGTATGGGCGTGGCTACCATCATGGCCGTGATGGAGGCGAAAGACTTACAGCACGGACCGGTAGAAGGACTCATCACTGCCGACGAAGAAACCGGTATGTTCGGAGCGAACGACTTGAAACCGGGCGTACTGAAGGGTGATATCCTGCTGAATCTAGACTCTGAATCATGGGGAAAATTCGTTATCGGTAGTGCCGGTGGTATCGATGTGACAGCAGATATGGGCTATCAGGAAGTGGTTACAGACAAGAACGATGCTGCCGTGAAAGTGACTTTGAGTGGTTTGCGTGGCGGTCACTCCGGTTTGGAGATACACGAAGGTCGCGGTAATGCGAACAAACTTATGGTTCGTTTCGTACGTTCGGCCATCAGCGAGTGCGATGCTCACTTGGCTACATGGCAAGGTGGCAACATGCGTAACGCCATCCCATTCAAGGCCGAAGTAGTATTGACATTGCCAAAGGAGAATGTCGAAGCACTGAAAGAACTTGTAGCCGACTGGTGCGAAGAGTTTAATGAAGAATACAAGGGCATTGAGAAAGACATTATGCTTGTTGCCGAAGATGTAGAAACACCCGAAAAGGAAGTGCCTGTAGAGATTAGCGATAACCTTGTGAATGCCATCTACGCGTGCCACAATGGTGTGATGCGTATGATTCCGGCTATCCCAGAAGTGGTAGAGACATCGTCCAACCTCGCTATTATCAATATCGGTGGCGGCAATGCTTCGTTCAAAATTTTGGCTCGCAGTTCTAACGACGAGATGAAGGAGTGCATAGCTGAGACTTTAGAGAGCTGCTTCAATATGGCCGGCATGAAGGTTACAATGAGTGGAAGCTACAGTGGATGGAATCCAAATCCCGATAGCGAGACACTGAACACATTGCTGGACATCTACAAAGAGCAGAATAAGACAGACGGAATCGTACAAGTAGACCACGCTGGATTGGAGTGTTCTATCATTCTCGGCAAATATCCACATTTGGATGTTGTTAGTCTTGGACCTACGATTCGCAGTCCTCACACCGCTACCGAGCGTTGCGAGATTGCCACCGTGGCTCCTTTCTGGAACCTACTGAAAGAAGCTTTGAAGCAAGTAGGAAAGAAAAAATGAGATTATAAATTACAATAAACCTATTAAATAATAAAGACCGGGAAGAAGCAGAAGCCTCTTCCCGGTCTTTATTATAGCAAAATTGCTACAATCTAGCTATAAAAAATAGAGAGACCTGCACAAACACTAGATGTCTATACAGGCTCTGCTAAACAGTCATAGTGGAAAAACAGGGTAAATAATTTCGCATATATATAAATCTCTCCACTTAATGTATACAAAAGTAAAGACTTAAATACAATTTTAATTTACTAATTCGTGTCTATTTTTTTATAATTCGGTCAAAACAAAGGAATTCCATCAAGGTATAGAATTATATTTTTGCAAAATCATTACAAACCATGCCAAAAATTCAAAAAAAAAATAAGTCCGAAAAATAAAGTAATTTAGAGATAGCTGAGAGACTCCACTTCTCCTCGCAACAAAGTATGTCGACGTTTTGTAAGCTCCATTTGCATGGCACACCCACTCAAGTGAGAAACGGTGAAATACATATGCCCGACAAAAAATGAACTCTACCAATATCCACACCACCACTTCTATTAATTATATTTTTCTAATTCAAAGCATCATCTAAGAACTACAAGATTCGTAACATCCTTTTCGTATATTTCACACAGTTTCGTATTCGTAAAGAAAACGAGACTGCCTAAATCGCTATGGAGAAAAAATCATGGGGTTTCCTTGGAAATGCGGACGTTTTAATGTATCTTTGCAAAGTTAAATCAAACTATTAATTCCTATGGACGATTATCACGCGGAAAACTTTAATTCGTTGGCGTGAGGATTTAGCTAGATGCGAATCCCCACACCGGTTATTATTTAATGTGGAGATTGGCAGACATGAGAACCTACTGGAATATTACAGATAACTTGACCGCCATTAAAGAATGGCAACCCAATTGCTGGATACAAGTAACGTGTCCAACAGATGAAGACCAACAATTGTTGGAAGAAGAATTTAACATACCCGACTATTTTCTATCAGATATCAGCGATACCGACGAGCGTGCCCGCTATGAATACGACGACGGGTGGATGCTCATTATCTTGCGTATACCGTATGTGAAGGAGATTCGTTCGCGTACGCCATACACCACTGTGCCCTTAGGTATCATCCATAAGAAAGACGTTACCATCACTGTTTGCTTCTACGAGACCAACATGATGATTGACTTCGTAAGCTATCAGCAGAAACGTAGTGAAGGCTTTACGGACTATGTTGACATGATTTTCAGGCTATTCCTTTCTTCAGCCGTGTGGTATCTGAAACGTCTAAAGCAAATTAATGCACTCATAGAAAAGGCTAAACATAATCTAGACCAAGGAGTGAACAACGAAAGTTTGATAGGTTTGAGCAGATTACAGGATTCACTTACCTATTTCACCACTTCTATTCGAGGAAACGAAAACCTGCTGTCAAAGTTGAAATTCAAGCTACAAGTGGACGAATTAGACGCCGACCTTATCGAAGACGTCAACATTGAGATGACACAGGCACGCGAGACCACGGCCATCTACTCAGATATTTTAGAGTCAACGATGGATACTTATTCCAGCATCATCAACAACAACATGAACACCACGATGCGTACACTGACATCCGTATCTATCATCATGATGTTCCCGACACTCATCGCATCACTCTTCGGAATGAACCTTATCAATGGTATGGAGACCAGTCGATGGGGCTTCTGTATAGCACTTTTTATTTCAATCTTCGTATCAGGGCTCTCTTGGTGGATTCTCCGCTTCAAGCGTTTGCTGTGAGATTGTAGTTAAAAAATATCAATTCTACTAGGAATTTACAATTATTTTATTTAAGTTTGCATGAGATATGTCTTATTAGAAGACATTGTATTAACTGTATCTCATCAACTTAATAGCGACATGATGGACTCTCAAGAAAATGCCCTTGAAGTGGGAAAACAAGAAGAAAAAGTTGCAACGAAGGCCTATACCACCAAACAAGAAGTGATAGAACGGCTGAAAGAAATCGTCGGCAACAACGAAAATCCTACCAAGGACGAACTGGATCACCTGAAAACAACGTTCTATAAACTGCACATTGCTGAGCGCGATGCACAGCAAAAAGCATATTTGGAAGAAGGAGGAGACCCGGAGAAATATCAGGTTTTGCCCGATGAAGCCGAAGAAATATTCAAGGCTGAGATGAGTGTCATCAAAGAACGGAGAGCCGAACTCTTCAAACAACAGGAAGAAGAGAAGCAAGCTAACCTAGAGAAAAAGCTCGCAATCATTGAGAAGATAAAGAATATGGCCACATCACCCGATGAAGCCAATAAGTCATATCAAGAATTCAAAGAGATACAACAACAGTGGAAAGAAATCAAAGCTGTACCAACTGACAAAGCAAATGAGTTGTGGCGAAACTACCAACTCTATGTAGAGCAGTTCTATGATTTACTGAAACTGAACATCGAAGCACGCGAATACGATTTCAAGAAAAACTTGGAATTGAAGACAAAGTTATGTGAAGCTGCCGAGAAATTGGCTGAAGAAACAGACATTGTAAGCGCCTTTCACCAGCTACAAGAGCTACATCAGGAGTATAGAGAGATTGGTCCGGTGGCTAAAGAACTACGCGAAGAGATTTGGACTCGCTTCAAAGCCGCATCAACCGTCATTAATAAGCGCCATCAACAGCACTTCGAAGAGTTGCGTTCTAAGGAAGAAGAGAACCTAAACAAGAAGACTGCACTCTGCGAAAGAACCGAAGAGATATGCAAACAAGAGAATAAGAACGCTGCCGATTGGGAGACACATACCAAGGAAATCATAGCCATTCAAGCCGAATGGAAGACCATTGGATTTGCTCCACAAAAGATGAATGTGAAGATATTCGAGCGTTTCCGTACTGCTTGTGATACATTCTTCAATGCCAAGGCAGAGTATTTCAAGACGATGAAATCACAATTTGCTGAGAATGCAGAGAAGAAAAAAGCACTCGTAGAAAAAGCAAAAGCATTACAAGACAGCACAGAATGGAAGTCTACCAGCGATAAACTGATTGCTCTACAGAAAGAGTGGAAAACCATAGGAATGGTTTCTAGAAAGCTAGGCGACCAACTATGGGAAGAGTTTCTCGGTGCATGTAACAAGTTCTTTGAAGCTCGTAACGCAGCCAATTCGGGTACTCGAAACGAAGAGCATGCCAATCTTGAAAAGAAACATAGCATCATTGAGCAGCTCAAAACCCTGTGCGAAGAGGCCTCCGACAACATCCAAGAGAAGGTACAAAGCCTTGTTGACGAGTATAATAAGGTTGGTCACGTGCCTTTCAAAGACAAAGATAAAGTCTATAAGGAATATCACGACGTGCTGGATAAGCTCTATAAGGAGTTGAATATCACTACTGCCCGCAAACGATTAGACAACTTCCGCAACAACATCAAGAACATAGCGAAGCGCGGAGAAGACGCTTTGGGCAACGAACGTGGCCGACTGATGCATCGCTATGAGGCTCTGAAACAAGAGATTATCACTTATGAGAACAATCTAGGATTCCTCAATAGCACCAGTAAAAAGGGCAATAGTCTCATCGATGAGATGAATCGAAAGGTACAAAAACTGAAAGATGACCTCGAATTGGTGAAGCAAAAAATCAAAGCTATTGATGCTGAAAACAAGGAATAATACTATTCATACAAGCAAAAGCCGAGTCTACAGCAGTACGACTCGGCTTTTTTAGAACCATTATAGAATAACATCTATCAAGTATAAACCTATATCTCATGAAAAAATTATCATTTATTACGTTTTTATTATTGCTAAGCCTGTTGTCTATGCAAGCCGAGCAAAAGTATGTACCTACACCGGAGAACCTCGAAGCAAGAAAGGAATTTGAAGGTTTCCGCTTCGGTATTTTCCTCCATTGGGGGATCTATAGTGAATTCGCACAAGGCGAATGGTACCTCAATAGTCACATCAATAAAGACGAATATGCCAAGGCTGCCTCTTGCTTTTACCCCATTCAGTTCGATGCAAATGCTTGGGTAAAAGCCATCAAGGAGTCTGGTGCCAAGTATATTACATTCACCTCACGCCACCACGACAGCTTCTCTATGTTCCATACAGACGAGACCAAATACAATATTGTGGATGCAACACCTTTCAAACGAGATGTATTGAAAGAGCTATCTACCGCTTGCCAACAGCAAGGAGTGCGTCTTCACGTCTATTATTCTATCCTCGACTGGATTCGCGAAGACTATCCTATCGGTCGAACCGGACTTTATACCGGTCGCAAACTGGCTCCCAACTACGATACTTACTTCACTTTCATGAAGAATCAAATACGCGAAATCCTTACCAACTATGGCAAAGTAGGTGCCATTTGGCTCGATGGTTATTGGGATCATGATAGCGATAGTATTCCTTTTAATTGGCGTATGGAAGAGTTTTATCGCTACATCCATAACATCCAACCGGCTTGCCTCGTAGGCAACAACCACCATATTACCCCGATTGACGGTGAAGATTTCCAAATGTTTGAGCGCGACCTGCCCGGTGAAAACAAAGCCGGACTATCGGGACAAGACATCAGTAAGTTGCCATTAGAGACCTGCGAGACCATGAATGGCATGTGGGGTTACAAGGTATCTGACCTCAATTACAAGACCACCGACCAACTCATAGAACTCTTAGCACGCTCTGCCGGCAAGGGAGCCAACCTTCTTATGAACATAGGCCCGCAACCTAACGGTGAACTTCCGGCTGTCGCGCTCGACCGTCTACAAGGTTTGGGCAAATGGATGAAGCAATATGGCGAAACCATCTATGGCACCAAGGCTAGTGAAGTAGGCGAAGCTAAATGGGGAACAAGCACAGCTAAAGACAATAAGATTTATCTACACGTGTTCGATAAGACGCTGTCAAAACTCACATTCACGATTGATAAAAAGCCCAGAAAGGTCATCGACTTCGTAACACGTCGCCCATTGGCTTGCCAATACAACAAAAAGACCAAGCAAGCTACAGTTACATTCACAGCCGACACAACCCCTGATTACGTCATAGAACTAACAAAATGAACCAAAATTATACTTTAGAAGTCTGCACAGGCAGTCTTCAAAGCGTCATCAATGCCGTCAAAGGCGGTGCCAAGCGAATAGAACTTTGCTCAGCACTCAGCCTTGATGGTCTCACTCCATCGCTGGGACTAGTACAAACCGTACGCACATTATTCCCGCAACTCACCATCCACGCCCTCATTCGTTCGCGCGAAGGCGACTTCATTTACAGCGAAGAAGAGGTACAAGTGATGGAACATGACATTACAGCATTGTTCCCTTATGTAGATGCAATCGTCAGTGGAGCACTCACACCTGAGGGAGATATAGATGTAGAAACCACTCGCCGACTCATCGTGGCAGCCCAAGGTAAGCCGTTCACCTATCACCGTGCATTCGATGTATGCAGGAATCCGATGCAAGCACTCGACCAATTAATGACATTAGGATGCGCCCGTGTGCTTACTTCCGGCCAACAATCTACAGCCGAAAAGGGCATTCCACAATTGCGCGAATACATCCATCACACCGCCGGCAGAATGATTATCCTTCCCGGCGGAGGCGTTAATCCCGGCAATGTACATCGCATTATCGACGAAACAGGAGCCATCGAGATACATGGTTCTGCTTCCGGAATTTCGCCAAATGGCCGAAAAGAAACGCAGGCAGAGATTGTTAGGCAACTGATTTAATCCTCTTCCCCATCAAAAGGAAAGGAATCTGACTATAAGAATAGAAAAGAGGGATTATGGAAATTGCAATCATGCAACCATCCATAATCCCTCTTTTTTTATGCCAACTCGCGACAGGGAAAGCCTTTACAACTTCCCTATCACCTTCAATATTTGCTCACCTATATTAATGGTATATCCCTGTTGAACATATACCACGCGGTTAAAGCTATCGCATATCACGAAGATTGGTAACGAAGATGTTCGTAGTTTCAACTGTTCGCATACTTCTTTCAAAATCTTACCATCTACATCTGTTCCCCAAACAACGGTAGAAGGCAGACGGTCGAACTCCTTAAAGTTGAAACGTTCCATGTGTTCGGCGTCTTGGAACAGCAATACCATCTTTCTTCCCCACTTTTCAAACTGCTCTTTGTAAGCACTGATGTCGCGCAAAGTATGGTTTGTCGGTTCCTGATTCGGAGCTACAATACCTACCATATAATATCCGCGCCCAACGGTAGAAAGCAGACTCTTATCTGTATTCGTAGCCTTATCGTGGTAAATATCCTCCGCATTCAAGCTACCAATCACCTGTATATCATCGCTACTTTCGCGCAGAGCGAAACTTAATTTTGTAGTTTCTCCCTTCTTGACACGGAATACTTCCGTATGAGCCAACACCGCACCACTAGCCATTCTCGAACCGGTGGTCAACATATACTCGCCTTCATCCAAGTCCACACCATTGGCAAAATCACCTTTCCATGTCGCTTCTTCCGGATAAGTGAGCAACTGTGCTTGTCCGTTTTCTATCCGACTCAGCGTGAAGTGGATGTAATATTTGGGATTATCATTAAACTTCGAAGCCTGATAATCAAGCACCAATCGACCTTTCGGAGCCACCACAGCCTCAGTCTTACCACCAAATTCCACATCTACCCAATTGTTTCCGGCATAATATTGCAACTTACCATTTACCTCGTTGATACGAGCCGGCCAGCCTAAACTGCGTGCCACCGACACGAAGAAGATATCACGCCCTAGCTTATCTGTTATCTTATCGCGCCACACACTCATCGGTTGCATGCGCAATCCTTGTGGATTGTGTACCTCATCGATACGGATATTCTTCTCACACCACGCCACCAACTGTGCCACACTCTTCACGCTGGCCATCTTCTCGCGCAAGAAATGCTTGTAAGGCGTAAGCCATTCACTCTCCACACGAGGATTCATCACGTAGCAACAATATATGTCCGACGTATCGGTCTGCTCTACGGCATGGTCACGCAACACATCCAATGGCACGTCGCGCAAATCCTTTTTTGAAATCACCTGCAACAGTTTCTGTGCCATCACCTTGTTCTTTGCACCGGCAAAAAAAGCATCTATCGTAGCATGATTGCCGCGCGACTCGTCTTTCATCGTTGCTTCGTAAGCCTGACGAATAGCGTCTTCCTCAGCCATACGCCGTGTATTCTCTGCCCGCTGAGCCGCTGTCACATCGGGCAACTGTCCACTTGTTGGTGGCGGAACAATATCCAAATCCATCTTTTCGGTCAGTTCCGCGTGTTCCAACACCACTTTGACCTCCGGAGTCTTACCGAACGAAATCTTCTGTACGGCCACCTTACCATCTTTCGACACCCACAAGAGCATGTCACCCTTGCCGGCTGTGAGCGACGCCCTACCCTGCCCATCGGTATGTTTGGTTGCCACCGTGTAGAATTCGGCATAGTTATACACCTTAAATTCCACTTTCGCATTAGCTACACGATTACCTTTAGCATCCACCACGTCTACTTTTACTTCAGCCGTGGGGGCATAGTGGTCTATCACATTGATTTCCGTGTAGTTCGGAGTACGACTCATAACCTCTTCCGGACCGTCGTAATCGCCGAACACTTTGGTATGCATCAACATACCACGCGAGGCACTCTCGTTGAACCACCCCAAGTTTAATACCGGTTCAGGTTCGCATGCACCTAGGAAATACCACTTACCATCGGCCCACGCTTCTACCCATGCATGGTTGTCATCAGTATGTGCCCAACGCGGCGTATAGACCTGTCGAGCCGGTATCCCCACTGCCCTCAAGGCAGCAACAAGAAACGTGCTCTCCTCGCCACAACGTCCATAAGCTGTACAAACCGATGCCAACGGACTACTCGTGCGCGAATCCGACGGTCTATAAGTCACCTTCTCATGGCACCAGTGATTCACTTCTAGAATGGCATTCTTCATTGATAAACCTTTCACACGGTCTTTTAATTCACCATAAAACACCTTGCGACTATGATCCAAATTTTCATTGTTCACACGCACAGGAATCACAAAGTGCTTAAATTCTCGTTCGGGAACAGTCTTTCCCCACGGCATATCGCGCTGTGCCTGCAGCGACATCTCTACATTTTCGCGATAGAAATCGCGCGTATAGTCGGTTTTATCAGGCAACGACATGTAGCGATATAAAAAGTCCATGTACTTTGCCTCTGCTTGTGTGTCGGCTTGGACTGCTACCAAAGGCTTTGCTTGGCAGTCCACAGCTCGCATGCTTCCAGCCGTTGCGGCCGTGGCCATAGCCAATAAGATGAATGTTTTCCTGTCCATATGATAAGATTGTTTTGCGCAAAGATACACAACTTTCCGAGCTTATGCAAACCAAATCATTATAAAAAACAGCCTACCTGCCAACTCGTCTGTTTGTTTACTTATCAACTGCAAAGGCTGGGCAATCTTGCTGCCTCGACCATGCAGCGTCGCTGTTCGGGCTTTGCAGTATTGCTGTTATGTGTTTGCAGCGACCTCACCTCAACCCTCTTCTTGAGAAAGGAAGATTATATAGAGTTATCAAGTAAACGAGATGAATCTTAAACACCATTGTTTCCGATAGGCCGTAAAGGATGAAAGGAGGCTAAAAGGCAAACTCCGACGATAATAACATAGAGCAAAAAAACTCGCAAACCGCCAATATGAATATGCTCAATACTTGCTCCGGGCCACCGAGCAATAACACTTACAACCGCATTCATCACTCCAGCTATCAGCCCGACAGCCCATTCCAACACTTGAGCACAAAGCGGTAGCCAACCGATGAGCAACAACAAACAAGCCATATAGAGCAACAACGTGGCACAAGGAATCACAATGAGATTGGATAACAGGAAATAACACGAGAATCGACCGAAGTAATAAGCCACCAATGGAGCCGTACCCACTTGGGCAGCAACCGATGTACACATCATCGCTCCCACCCAACGCAGCACTGAATTCGCAGGGTTGAGCCAATCGAAGAGTGGCCTATACAGACAGAGGATGGCTGCTACGGAACAGAACGAGAGCTGAAAGCCTACATCCCAAAGGCAAAGTGGATTGGCGGCAAGCATGATGATGGCAGCCAATGCCAGCGTGTTGAGCGAGATGTTGTTACGATGTAACAGCGTCACCAGCGAATAAACGGTCATCATCGTGGCTGCACGTGTCACCGACGGTGGAAGTCCTACTAGCATGGCATACGCCCAAATAGCCACGAGGGCAGCCAGTCTGCCTATCAAAGAACGACCGAACAGCAGTGTCAACACCATGAAAATGATAGACAGATGGAGCCCAGATAGGGCAAGGATGTGTGATGTTCCCGCTACCGAATACTCATGTTTCGTCTGCCTACTGAGCATCGACTTGTCACCAAGGGTCATAGCTACCACTACGGCCAAGACGTCTTGCTGCATGCCAGAAGCCATATATCGGTCGGCTAACAATCGCCTCCATTGCAACAAAAGATTTCTGAAACTTCCCGCTTCATGCCCCGACAGCACATGCAATTGACTCATCTGTACGAAAGCCGTGGCTACATAACCATGCACTCGCATCCATCGCTCGTAATCAAAATGCCCGGTAGAAAGAAAATTTTGCGGCCTCTCCAATCGCGATACGAACTCCACTCGATTACCAACTGCCAACCGCATACTACGCACATTGTCGCCATAGAGCGACGCTCGTACCTTGAGCGACCGCTTGAGTGAATGCCGTTGTATCGTCTGAACATCCATATCGCACATCACTACACGCCTATGAACGGTCGGATTACCTATAACTACAGCCTCTATGTGGCATTTCTCATCAGGCAAAGTCGGATGAAGCCGATGGTTATGGAAAGTTATGAGCCAAATGCCGACGACCATGGTCACCAACACTATCATGACGGTTTGCCACACACGGTAGCGTATCCACCATGCCAACAACACAAATAACAGTCCCACGCTCGTCCATATACGCAGCGAAAAAGTATCGCCCCAATGGTTGCCAATGAGAATACCGAAAATAAAAACGGCTGCTATGCGAACTAAAGGTATAGATTGTAGGTTGGACAAATGGTTCATGTGGTTGTGTTGTTCAGGCTAGTGTGTATCCCTTTTATTCCTATATCCCTGTGGTGTAAGACCCGACTTGGCTTTGAAGAAATTAGTAAAAGCCGACTGGTCGTTGAAATGTAAGGTTTCTGAAATCTCCCCTATCGTAAGCCCAGAACTACGCAAAAGGTTACAAGCTTCCCTGTAAGTGAGTTGCGATAGATGCTCGCTGACCGTCGCACCTGATATTTCTCGCACCGTACGAGAGAGGTAGGTAGGCGTCATATTCAACTTATCGGCATAGAAAACCACCTGCCGTTCCTGTCTAAAATTCATATTAGCAAGATGCATAAAGATTTTAAAAATATTCTCTTTGTGCTTGAAATCGTGCGTGAAGAGTTTGTCATCGTATGGTAATTCGACGATAAACAACAGACAAACATGTACCAACGAGCGAATTATCTCTACTTTATAGAGATGCGAATACCTAATGGCTGTACGGATTTGATGAAACAATCTGCTTAGATCAGCAACTTTCTGGTCATCTAGATGATATACCGGTGCTTGTGTCAAAAAGGTTTCCGGCATCATCACATCAGAGTCGTTGCTCACCGAACGCATGCCAGCGTAGAACGCACTATCAATCATCAAGCCCTCTAAAACGGTGTCTGAATCGTTGGAAAGGCAGTGTACCAATTGGAAAGGAGCCACAACTAACAGGTCGCCGGCATGCAATTCCACACTGTTATCGCCTATCTCTACCGACAGACTCCCCGACCTCAACAACAATAATAGGTAGAAACTGATTCTTCCTTCAAAGAAAGCCATCGTACAATCGGGCGTGGCAGCCGTAGAAAAAGCGGCTACATCCTCGCCATAAACATCGGAAATATGGTATTGTTCGGCTATTTCCGACAAGCCAAAAAGATGCTTCAAAACCATGACAGTCCTATGATGTGTACATCACAAAGTTACAAATTGTTTCGATATTCACAAAAAACAAGCAGAAATTTATAAAGACCGATACTGCATTTCGAGCTAACTTTGTATAAGATAAACTGCACTCGGCAATTTAAGAATAAATTCTTATTGCACTCGTTTGCACTATCTTTGTGATAGATTACTACTTGACAAAAACATTAAGGATTTAAAAACGAACAATCTATGATAACAACAATGGTACTCATACAGCTTGCTATCGTATTGGCACTGATATTTATCGGTGCACGAGTTGGCAGCATCGGACTCGGTATCTATGGCATGGTGGGCGTATTTATACTCGTCTTCATTTTCGGACTCAAGCCGGGTAAACTACCTATTGACGTGATGCTCATCATCGTTTCGGTCATTACGGCTGCTGCATCATTGCAAGCTGCCGGTGGATTAGACTATCTCGTGGGCGTGGCAGCACGCTTTCTACGCCGTCATCCACAACAGATTACGTACTACGGACCACTCACTACATGGCTCTTCTGCCTTGTTGCCGGCACAGCACACACATCTTATTCGCTGCTACCTATCATCTCTGAAATAGCCAAGAATTCCAAAATTCGTCCTGAACGCCCGTTAAGTGTGGCCACCATCGCGGCTTCACTAGGTATCACTGGAAGCCCTGTCTCGGCCGCAACAGCAGCCATTATCAGTACCGACTTGCTGGGTGGGCGTGGCATCGAACTCAAAGATATACTCATCATCTGTATTCCTGCATCGCTCATTGCCATTCTTGTATCGGCCTTTGTACAAAACTTTGTGGGTAAAGAGTTGGAAGACGATCCCGAATATCAGCGCCGAGTGCGCGAGGGAATCATCAATCCCGAAGCCGATTTACGCAAGATGGAAGAGATGGAAAGCCATCCGTCGAAATATGCACGACGTTCTGTATGGGCTTTCCTTTTAGGAGTTGTGCTCGTCGTCATATTCGGTTCAGCTCCTTCATTGCGCCCCTCGTTCATGGTAGACGGTGTGAAGAACACACTCGGCATGCCCGAAACTATTGAGATTATCATGATGTCTGTGGCCGCACTCATCCTGCTCTTCGGCAAAGCCAACATTAAAAAAGCTGTAGAAGGTAACGTTTTTGCGGCCGGAATGAATGCCATGGTATCTATATTTGGTATTGCATGGATGGGCGATACTTTCTTCAATGGCAATCTAGAGTTCTTCAAATCTCACATCGCAGAGGTGGTTACGCAGTATCCTTTCCTCTTTGCCATCGCCTTATTCTTCATGTCTATCATGTTATTCTCGCAGGCAGCAACCGTCAGAACGCTTTATCCGCTCGGCATCGGACTCGGTATCAGTCCGCTGGCGTTGGTAGCTATGTTCCCAGCGGTAAATGGTTACTTCTTCATTCCCAACTATCCTACTGAGGTAGCAGCCATCAATTTCGATCAAACAGGAACTACCCGCATCGGTAAGTATGTGCTTAATCACTCGTTCCAGTTATCGGGTTTCATCACTACTTTCGTATCCATAGGCGTAGGTTATCTCATTATGCAAATGCTATAATGCTATCTTTTAACTTTATAAACCCGGCGTCAAGCCACAATCTCTAATCATTATGACAAAGAAAATTTATTCATTGGTAGTGCTATTTGCACTGTTTATCAGTTTATCAATGGCTGCCAAGCCTAAGATTCGTATCATTGCTACGGGCGGAACGATTGCCGGTGTCAGCGCTTCGGCAACTTCTTCGGCTTACAGTGCAGGCCAAGTAGGCGTTCAAACTCTTATACAAGCCGTTCCACAAATGCTAGATTTGGCCGATGTCAGTGGTGAGCAATTGGTCAATATCGGTTCACAAGACATGAACGATGAGGTTTGGCTGAAACTCGCCAAACGCATCAATCAATTACTAAACAACGAAGGTTACGACGGCGTTGTGGTGACTCACGGCACAGATACGATGGAAGAGACGGCTTATTTTTTGAATCTTACTGTGCATAGCGACAAACCTGTCATCCTCGTAGGATCTATGCGACCCTCCACAGGCATCAGTGCCGACGGCCCGGGTAATCTCTATGCCGGTGTAGCTGCGGCAGCAAGTGCCAATTCAAAAGGCCGTGGTGTAATGTGTTGTATGAACAATCTGCTGCTCGATGCAAAAGAAGTCATCAAGACACATACCACGGATGTAGCCACATTCCAAGCTGCCAACTACGGCAAAGTGGGATATGTATATAATGGTGAAGCCATTTACAACAGCTCGGTAGACAACATCCACACCACCAAGAGCGAATTTTCGGTAGACAATCTCGACAAGTTACCGCAGGTAGGTATCGTCTATGGCTATGCCAACTGTTCTCCGCTACCCATGCAGGCATTCGTAGATGCCAACTTCGATGGTATCGTTTTGGCCGGTGTAGGCGATGGAAACTTCTATAAAGACGTGTTTGATGTAGCATTGAAAGCACGTGCTAAAGGTATCAACGTCGTACGTTCATCTCGTGTTCCTACCGGTCCTACCTGCCTAAATGGTGAGGTTGACGACTCCAAATACCATTTCATAGCTTCTCTAACGCTCAATCCTCAGAAGGCACGTGTACTCTTGATGCTGGCTTTGACCAAGACCAAAGACTGGCAGAAGATTCAGGAATACTTCCAAAAGTATTAATCTCAAACTGCACAAACTTAGGAGTTAGAAGGAGTCAATAGGAGTTTAAATCTCTTGGAGACTTGAAGTCAACCGACAAATATCTATTAATTTTCCTCTGTTACTCCAACGCCTAGCAGGCGCTTAAACTTCGATAACTCCTAAGTTGAGTTTCTTTGAAAAATTTAAAACACAAATTTAGCACCTTATGAAACAATATCTATCAATTGTAGCTGCACTATGTATCTCGATGGGTGCGGCAGCACAAGGCAGCAATACAGGCATGGGCGGACAAGACGGGAATTATCAATCCTTGGCCGAACGAGTACTGAAACTGGAAAAGAAGACCGATGCTTTCAACGT
Organism: Prevotella sp. S7 MS 2; assembly: GCF_000762865.1. Lineage (NCBI taxonomy): Bacteria > Pseudomonadati > Bacteroidota > Bacteroidia > Bacteroidales > Prevotellaceae > Prevotella > Prevotella sp. S7 MS 2. Next base: position 33,349 of record NZ_JRPT01000039.1, read on the forward strand.
ATACTTCAACTATGCGGCTTCAGGAAGCGCCACAGAGACAAACGGTGTATGGGGAACGGGATTCGCCAACAAGCAGTTACGCTTGGAAATCAAGGGTAATATCACCGACAAACTGTTCTATCGCTTCCGCCATCGCTTGAATAAAAGCGATGCAGCCAAGAGCAAAGACAACTTTGCCAAAGCCACCGACATTATGATGGTAGGCTATAGTTTCAACGACAAACTGACCGTTCAAGCCGGTAAGATGTGCCAGATATGGGGGGGATTTGAATTTGATGAGAACCCTATGTACATCTATCAGTACTCTGATATGGTTGATAACATGGACAACTTCACCGCCGGAGTGGTGTTATCTTATAAACCTGTACCCACACAAGAGATTGCCGTAGAAGTCTCTGATGCCGATAACGACAAGTTTGCCGACTACTATGGCGGTAATGTTGTAGCTACTGCGGGTCCTTCATTACGCGAATTAAAGGCCGTTACAGGCAGCAATAATCCCCTTACCTACATTGTCAACTGGAACGGAAGTTTCTTAAACGACGTGCTACAGACTCGTTGGGCGTGGGGTATTCAGACGCAGGCACGCCATAAATATTCGCGCATGATAACCTTGGGACAGAAGTTGAATCTCCCCAAATTCCAATGGTACTTCGACTATATGGGCGCGTTCGACGGCCTAGACCGACTTCGTATCGCCAGTGGAGAACTGGGTAGTCTGCTCCAAACTGGCTCCGAACAGTCCGGATACTTCAGCGATGTGCACTATAACTCGTTCATCAGCAAAATCAATTGGCAGTTTGCTCCACAGTGGAACCTCATGCTCAAGGGTATGTACGAGACTGCTAGCGTCTCTAAGATAGAAGAGTATAAGAACTATCGCAAATCGTTTGGATACATGGGCTCAATCGAATATTACCCCGTACACCAGCAAGATTTCCGCCTGTTCTTAGCTTATATAGGGCGTAAGTTCAATTATAGTGAGAAGTCAGGTTTGGCCGACTACAACACCAACCGCATCGAACTAGGCTTCATGTACAGAATTAAATGTTTCTAATGAGAAAGAGATAACTGGAGTAAATAGAAGATAACTGGAGACAACAGAAGTTAGCAGACAATAGTAAATAGACTCTAACAAATATACATTTGTCTGCTAACTCCATACAACGATAAGTTGTTTAACTCCCGATAACTTTATTCTTACTCCTACAAAAAACAATAATATGGAAGAAAAATTCAGAGTAGAGTCCGACCTTTTAGGCGAACTGAAGGTTCCGGCAGACGCTTATTATGGCGTACAAACACAACGTGGTATCAACAACTATCATATCTCACGCAAAAAAATGCGCGACTATCCCGACTACGTCATCGCCATCGCGTACGTTAAACTGGCTGCCGTGCAGACCAACCATAGCCTCGGTGTCATCAACGACGAGATTGCCGGAGCCATCTCACAGGCTTGTCGAGAGATTATAGACGGAAAGTTACACGAGAACTTCCCCATTGATATGATGCAGGGAGGAGCTGGAACATCGGTCAACATGAATGCTAACGAGGTAATAGCCAATCGTGCATTGGAGATTATGGGGCACAAGAAAGGGGAATACCAATACTGTTATCCCAACGACCATTGCAACTGTGGACAGTCTACCAACGACGTTTATCCCACCACAATTCGCCTTGCCATCATTCGCATGAATAAGAGTTTGGTAGCCAGCCTCACCGGTCTTATCAGCGCATTGCGCTACAAGGGCGACGAATACAAGGATACCATCAAGATGGGACGCACGCAGTTGCAAGACGCTGTACCTATGACGGCAGGGCAAGAATTCAATGCTTACGCCAACAACTTGGAAGAAGAAATACTGAACCTAGAGCGTAATGTGAAGCTATTACACGAAATTAACATGGGCGGTACGGCCATCGGAACCGGTCTGAATGCTGTTCCGGGCTTCGCAAAGCTATGCGCAGCCAATCTAAGCAAGCTCACTGGCGAGACATTCATCTCTGCATCCGACCTCGTAGAAGCCACTCCTGATACAGGAGCATACGTTAGTTACTCATCGGCATTGAAGCGGTTGGCCGTGAAACTGTCTAAGATATGCAACGACTTCCGCCTCATGGCATCGGGACCCCGATGTGGTTTGCACGAAATCAACCTACCTGCGAAGGCTCCCGGTTCTTCTATCATGCCCGGAAAGGTGAACCCCGTCATCCCCGAAGTGACCAACCAAGTATGCTTTAAGGTCATCGGTAACGATACAACCATCTCGTTTGCAGCCGAAGCAGGCCAGTTAGAACTCAACGTCATGGAGCCTGTGATTACCGAATGTATGTTTGAAAGCCTCTGGTGGTTGCGTAATGCCATCGATACATTGACCGAAGAGTGCGTGCTCGGCATCACTGTGAACCGCGAACGTTGCTACGAAATGGTGAAAAACAGCATCGGTATCGTTACTGCTTTAAATCCTTACATCGGTTATAAAACCAGTACCAAGGTGGCCAAAGAGGCACTCGAAACCAATCGTTCAGTCTACGACATCGTATTAGAGCAAGGCATTATGACCAAAGAACAACTCGATTTGGCTCTCGATCCCAAAGAAATGCTCAAACCACATAAATTTGAATTGCCTAAAAAATAGAATATAAGTTGAAAATAAAACGATTTCCCAGTGAAGTCACCCCCGATAAAGAAGATGGTAAAAGCTCCTTTATCGGGGAATTTTAATATATATGTCTCGTCGCCAAGTGAATTACCGGCAACATGCTACTTACTTTATCAACTTGTTGATTTTGCACTTCTATTTTAAGAGGACTGTTACATATAGATACAAAAATCCCCATGCAAACAGACTCATCTCATTGCATGGGGACTTATAGAAGGAATTGCTCTCTTACTTATGCTGCTTGTAATAATCCAAGCCAAGCTGTACATTCTTCTTCAAAGCATTGGAAGAGTAAGTAGCACCAGACACTCCATCAACGTCCATCTTAGCTGCTTTGCTGACAGTCTTGCCTGTATAAGATGCCAACAGAGCCTTGGCACGATTGAAATACTTGGGAGTCTCGTGGTTGGGAAGGGCTTCTATCTTCACCACTTTATTCTTACGAATATAGATTTTAAGGGGCGTCATACTCCTAAACCCTTTCACATTCTTGCCCAACAATTGCGTATTGACTACGGCTGTATCCTTATCTTGGGTGATAATATCGTTACCCGGAATGGCACTTATCAACAATATGATCGCCAAAACCGCCAATGCAGAGGTTATCCAAGTTATCTTTTGATTCTTCATTACCTATAATTTTTAATACCTATTTTTGTTAAATCTAGATTGCAAAGTTAACGGAATATATCCAAAGAATCGCAACAAAACACGTCGGTTTATGTTTTTTTTACCAAAGAAAACGCTATCTTTGTAAAAACAGGACCATCATACATCACTATGCTTAAAGCTTTCATAGCCTTCCTTATAGCACTCATAGTACCCGATGTTTACATCTGGATTCACTTCATAGGTACAGATGTTGCATGGTGGATAACGCTGCTTTATGCACTGCCGACAGTGGTCTTAATAGGTTCTTTCATTGCCGGCAATCTAGGATTCTATCACAATACGTGCCTGCGTATCTTCTTTTCGCTGAATCTATGCATCGTATTACCGAAATTGGTATTCGCTCTTTTATCATTGATATTACCCACGTGGCTAAGTCTAACCATTGCCTTGGCCTTGGTGGCAAGCATTGCTTACGGATTCATTGCGGGTTGGCGGCGACTCACAGTGCGTAGAGAGACTATCAAGTCTGAACTTCTACCGCCATCGTTCGACGGATTCCGCATCCTTCATTTCTCTGATTTGCATGCCGGGACATTCCTCAGAAGTCACTCGTTCATTCAACATCTCGTACAAGAAATCAACCGTTTACATCCCGACCTCATTGTCTTTACAGGCGATTTGGTGAATGTGAGCGCCGATGAAGTGATGCCATTCATGCGCGATCTACGTCAACTACACGCTCCATACGGTGTCTATTCGATTCTAGGAAACCACGACTACTGCGAGTATGGCAAAGACCATACGCTCCAAAATGTGGAACGCAATCAGCGCATGTTGCGCTACATAGAAGAGAAAATGGGCTGGCGACTGCTGCTCAACGAGCACGTATTGCTCGAAAAAGCATCCGATAAGATTGCTCTTATTGGTGTGGAAAACACCAGCCGACCACCATTTCCCTCTTATGGAGACCTACAGCGAGCCATGCAGGGGCTTCCCGACAGCATGTATAAAATACTCTTAAGTCATGATCCTACGCACTGGCGACGCAACATTGTAAGCCAAACCAACATCGCACTCACGCTGAGTGGGCACACGCATGCTGGACAAGTGAAGATAGGACGACTCTCCCCGGCACGGTTCGCATACCGAGAATGGGGTGGTATATACAAAGAAGCCCAGCAGACACTCTATGTATCGCTGGGCTTAGGGGGGACAATGCCGTTTCGATTGGGGGCATGGCCAGAAATTAACCTTTTAGAGTTGAAGAGCTCTAAAAGATAATGATGCAAAGCTAATAGATAAGGACTAAGACTCTATTGAGCCACTCGAATGCGCTTACCCGTCAACTTCTGTATATCTTTCAACTGTTTCCTTTCGTCATCGCAGCAGAAACTGAGAGCCAAACCCTCATTTCCTGCACGGCCGGTACGACCTATACGATGCACATAAGTTTCCGGAACATCGGGGATATCGTAGTTGATAACCAATGGTAGTTCGTTGATATCAATACCACGGGCAGCAATGTCGGTGGCCACCATTACACGTGTTTTACCGGTCTTAAAGTTGCCTAAGGCCGATTGGCGAGCCGACTGACTCTTGTTACCATGGATGGCTTGACTCTTGATACCTGCTTTTACAAGCTTACGGACGATATTGTCGGCACGATGCTTGGTGCGAGAGAACACGAGTACGGAGCGTTCGTCGCGCTCATGGAGCAGTGAGATAAGTAGCGCAGTCTTCTCTTGTTTCTCTACGAAATAGAGTCGTTGGTCGATGGTATCGACGGTAGAAGAGACCGGTGTCACCTCTACACGGGCGGGATTGTGCAATATCTTGCGCGTAATCTCCTGTATTTCTTGTGGCATGGTAGCCGAGAAGAGCATGGTCTGCTTCTGTTTCGGCAGCATGGGCAATAGCTTCTTGATGTCGTGGATGAATCCCATATCGAGCATACGGTCGGCCTCATCGAGCACGAAATAGCGTATACTGTCGAGTCGAAGCAATCCTTGAGCTTTGAGATCGAGCAGTCGGCCGGGTGTAGCAACGAGTATATCAATGCCTCGGCGCAGCATGTCGACCTGCGGTTGCTGCCCCACTCCACCAAAGATAACACCATGTCGCACGCCGGTATGACGTGCATAGTCGGTCAAGCACTCTTCTATCTGTAGAGCCAACTCGCGAGTCGGCGTCAATATAAGCGCACTAATGCCACGACTTTTCTGCGAAGTCTGACTGATATGTTGAATAAGTGGGATGGCAAATGCCGCTGTTTTTCCGGTTCCGGTCTGTGCGCATCCTAATATATCGCGCCCTTGTAATGCTACCGGTATGGCTTTCTCCTGAATGGGAGTAGGTTCTGTATATCCTTTTTCTGAAACGGCCTGCAATATAGGCTCTACAATCTTTAAATCCTGAAATGTCATTGTTTGTTTTTGAAAGAAGTTGACGAGTAGACCAGTTGACAAGTTAACGAGGTATCAATCATATTGTCCATTCGTTCACTTATAAACTCATAAACTAGTTTACTCGTTTACTTGTCTATTCGTCAACTCTTATTTAATATCTTCTCCTGTCGTTGTTGAAGTTACGACGGGGACGCTCCTCACGGGGCATAGCCTCTTTTACGTAAATAGTACGACCATCGAACTCTGTCTCATTAAGTGCGTCGATAGCCTTGCGAGCATCGTCGTCGTTGGACATTTCTACGAAGCCGAAGCCTCTAGAACGTCCTGTTTCGCGATCAGCGATGATTCTTGCTGATGTAATTTCCCCAAACTCTGAAAAACGGTTGCCCAAAGCTGCATCGTCTGTGCCGTAGCTTAGGCCTGAAATGTAAATGTTCATTTTTAATAAATGATGTTTTAAATAAATACTGGAAATCGGAGTTAAGAGAATAATTAAAGGAGCTGCTGCTTACTATTTAACTTGTAAAAGGAAGAGCGTTACGATAATAAGCCGAAACTCAAATTCGCAACAAAGGTATGGTAAATAATCTATAACAAACTATAACCAACCGCTTTTCTATACAAAAATAACCTTTTTTATATTTAAGAGTGGGGCTATTAGAGTCTAAACTCGTCTACTTGCCAACTTGTAAACTCTTCAACTACCAAACTGCAAGGCCGTAGCAATATCTCTGTTCGGGCTTGGCAGTAATGCTGAAAAGCCGAGACAGCAACACTGCCAAGCCTCTGCAATAAATCAATGGTGATTCCACGACGCCTTCATAGTCAAAATAAACGACGCTTTCCTTTGCCTTTCCAGTAGATTACACTATCTTTGCAAGTATGAATCCACAAGAGACTAACAGTATCAAATGGAGTGAAAACGTGTTGATTGCCGATGCCGATTACATCGACAAAGTGGTCTTTAACCTCACCGTAAACTTCGAACGCATGATTGGACGACGCATTCCAAAGGCCGATATGAGTCAATGGGGTGTATGTATAGCGCTGGATGGAGGAGTCCGTCCGGGTGAGAATGAAATACAAATGGTTCTCATTCATGACGAAAATCAACTGCAAATGGACAACTTTCAACCTTCTGATTATGCCAAAGAGTTGGATGGGCGTGCTTTCAAAGACGAGAAGTTAGGCGAGTTCAGTGTCAATACCATCGCTGCAGGAAAGATGACTTCTAAAGACGAGGCGATATTAGACGTGCTCTGTCTAGCATTGGAACGCCCGGAAGTGAAGCGTATCATGGTCATCCCTAACGCAGAACAAGGCGAGCTCTATGCTACCATTCGACAGACACTGCGCCAAATAGACGACGAAAAGCGCATCACCATCTTTGCCATGCAACCCATGGAAGGTGGCAATTTTAGGCAAGAAATATTGGGATACAGCCTCATGAGCGCACTGGGAATCAAGGCCGACGAAGTAAAGAGCTATTAAACAGATAGTCAATTAAGAATCACAAAAACAACAAAATAAACACTATGTCAAGAGTATTAATGATTGGAGCAGGTGGCGTAGCTACCGTGGCAGCATTCAAAATAGCACAGAATGCTGATGTATTCACCGACTTCATGATTGCTAGTCGGCGGAAAGAGAAGTGCGACAAAATAGTAGAAGACATCCATAAAGCTGGATGGAACATGCCCATAGAAACGGCTCAGGTAGACGCCGACGACGTGGAACAGCTCAAAACACTTTTCAACAGCTTCAAACCGGAGTTGGTTATCAACCTCGCTCTCCCCTATCAAGACCTCACCATCATGGACGCTTGCTTGGCTTGTGGGGTGAATTATCTCGATACAGCCAACTATGAGCCAAAGGATGAAGCACACTTTGAGTACTCTTGGCAGTGGGCTTATAAAGATAAATTTGAAAAGGCAGGCCTCACAGCCATCCTCGGTTGCGGATTCGATCCGGGTGTAAGCGGTATCTATACGGCTTATGCTGCCAAACATCACTTCGACGAAATCCATACACTTGACATCGTTGACTGCAACGCCGGAAACCATCATAAGGCCTTTGCAACCAACTTTAATCCCGAAATCAACATCCGTGAGATTACACAAAAGGGACTCTATTACAAGGATGGGCAGTGGATTGAGACCGAACCATTGGCTGTACATAAGGCGCTGACTTATCCAAACATCGGCCCTCGCGAGAGCTATTTGATGCACCACGAAGAGTTGGAGAGTTTGGTATTGAACTACCCTACCATCAAGCAGGCACGCTTCTGGATGACTTTCGGGCAACAGTATCTCACTTATCTTGACTGTATTCAGAACCTAGGCATGAGCCGTATTGACGAAATAGAATACGAAGCTCCGTTGGCAGATGGTTCAGGTAAGACTGCAAAAGTAAAGATTGTACCTTTGCAATTCCTCAAGGCTGTATTGCCAAATCCACAAGATCTCGGAGAAAACTACGATGGTGAGACCAGTATCGGTTGCCGTATTCGCGGTATCAAGGATGGCAAAGAGCTCACTTACTACGTTTACAACAACTGCAAACACCAAGAAGCTTACAAGGAAACAGGCATGCAAGGCGTTAGTTACACGACCGGTGTACCTGCCATGATTGGTGCCATGATGTTCTTCAAGGGTCTATGGCGCAAGCCCGGTGTGTGGAATGTAGAGAACTTCGACCCCGACCCATTCATGGAAAAACTCAATGAATGCGGCCTGCCTTGGCACGAAGTATTCGGTGGGGAGTTGGAATTGTAATTTCAAGGAGTTAAGGAGTTAGAGGAGTAATTGGGAGTTAAGCCAAATGCTTATACTCCCACAAGCTTATAAAAGTCAATGAATTGTTCTTTTCAAGACATTATTGCATGGCGCGAAGCACATAAGTTTGTGCTCTCTGTTTATCAAGTAACTTCCTCTTTTCCTAATTCTGAGAAATTCGGACTCACTTCTCAATTCCAGCAAGTAGCCGTTTCTATCCCGGCCAATATAGCCGAAAGATATCGCAAACTCAGCAAAGCCGACAAGCTAAGGTTTCTAAATATAGCTCAAGGTAGTTTGGAGGAATGCAGATACTACATACTGTTAGCGAAAGATTTAAAATACATATCACAGCCACAACACGACAGTCTATGTATACAAATAGAAACTACTAGTAAATTGCTTAATGGATATTGTAAGGGTATTATCAATCACTCTTTCGACAAAAATATATAATGCATGAGATAATAGTAGACGCTACAAAAATTCTTCGCAAGACTCTGTAACTCCAACAACATCAAGACTGTAACAAAATAAATATCAAGGAGATTACGCCCATAAGCATTTGGCTTAACTCCATAACTACAATTAACAACATAACTCCTTTATTATGTCAAAAGAAGAAACAACAGACGCACTGAAAGCTGCACAAGAGGGGAAACTGAAAGCGCTTCAGGCTGCTATGTCAAAGATAGAAAAAGATTTCGGTAAGGGTACCATCATGCGCATGGGCGACCAACAAGTAGAACATGTAGAGGTCATCCCTACCGGTAGTATCGGACTAGATGTGGCTCTCGGCGTAGGTGGATACCCACGCGGAAGAATCATCGAAATCTACGGACCGGAAAGTTCTGGTAAAACAACATTAGCCATCCATGCCATCGCTGAGGCGCAGAAAGCCGGCGGTATCGCAGCATTCATCGATGCCGAACACGCTTTTGACCGCTTCTATGCAGAAAAGTTGGGCGTGGATGTAGAGAACCTTTGGATTTCTCAACCGGACAATGGAGAGCAAGCTTTAGAGATTGCCGACCAGTTGATTCGTTCATCTGCCATTGATATTTTGGTCGTTGACTCGGTCGCTGCACTTACTCCTAAGTCGGAAATCGAGGGAGATATGGGCGATAACAAGGTGGGCTTGCAAGCTCGTTTGATGAGTCAAGCACTGCGAAAACTTACGGCTACCATCAGCAAAACAAATACTACCTGCATCTTTATCAACCAGTTGCGCGAGAAGATTGGCGTGATGTTCGGCAACCCGGAGACCACAACAGGTGGTAATGCACTGAAGTTCTATGCGTCGGTGCGCCTAGATATTCGTCGCAGCACAGCCATCAAAGACGGCGACCAACAGATTGGTAACGAAGTACGTGTTAAGGTTGTGAAGAACAAAGTGGCTCCTCCTTTCCGCAAGGCAGAATTCGAAATCATGTTCGGAGAGGGTATTAGCAAGATTGGAGAGATTGTAGACCTTGGCGTTGAATACGGTATTGTGCAGAAAAGTGGTAGCTGGTACAGCTACAACGGTTCAAAATTGGCACAAGGTAGAGATGCTACCAAGGCGTTACTCCGCGACAATCCGGAACTATGCGAGGAACTTGAAGGCTTAATCAAACAGGCTATTGCCGAGAAACAATAAGTTTGTAAAATACAAAATG
>NZ_JRPT01000040.1:0-30545 GCF_000762865.1 Prevotella sp. S7 MS 2
GCAATAGGAAAACCATCAACAATATACAAAGGGTCGTTGCCGGCGTTGACACTGCCCGCGCCACGTATAAGAATGTCGATACCTCCACCGGGTTGAGCACTGTTCTGACGTACATAAAGGCCGGCAGCCTTACCACCAAGTGCCTGCCCTACCGACGAAATTCCGTCGAATTTCATGTCATCGGCTTTCAACATGGCGATAGAACCGGTAAGATCGCGCTTACGTTGAGTGCCATAACCTACGACCACAACCTCGTCGAGCGACTCCATATTCTCTTGCATGACCACGCTTAGATTATCTTTCGGGCGCACACGAACCGTTTGGAAACCCACATAACTGACTTCCAACACATCTCCTTCTTCTGTATCGAGGACAAACTTCCCATCTAAATTGGTAGATGCCCTGCGATTCTTGCCCACCACCTGTACAATGGCGCCAATAACAGGTTCACCCTGTGCGTCGGTCACCATACCACTAGCCTTACTTGCTTTCTTGTTGCGAGACTTCGCATCTACCTTAGGCGAGATGATAATAGTTGAGGGTTGAACCCATCTGTATTCCAATCCACGTTCCTCAAGGATTTCTTTCAACACAGCCTCTACAGTGACATTCTGCTTCTGAAGACTCACGGGGGCACAGCCATCTAGCGTCACATCGCGATAGCTAAACTTGTACTGAGTTCGTTTTTCAATTTCGCTTAATGCCTTCTTCAAACTCACTTGGTTGAGTTTGAGCGATACCTTCTGTTGTTGTGCTACTATTTGGAGGGGATTCCCCATTAACAGTGCAGCCAAAACATAGGCAAACATTCTCGATTTTATTAATCCACACATAAGCTTTAGGTTAAATTATTACATAGGTTAGTATATTTATGATGGTATTCATGACAATGCTGCTTTCATCTCATCACATCTAGATGGTTCGTGTTTTCTTGGTAGCCGGCGGAACTCTTTTGCTCACGTCGTGTCTCGTCATTATATTAAGATTAGACACAGCTAACCTCATTTTATAACTAAAAATATGAATTTATTTTTTCTTTTACTGAAAACTTATCTCGAAAAAGAGCCTCACATCCGTATTTAAATAGAAGATTATCCAACAAAAAACTTGACCATCAATGCAAGAAAAGGCTAATTTACACATTTATATAGAAACTAACAAACATGGAATGAAATATGCAAGAATAACACTCTAACTTTCAGTTACACTAAGAAGATAGACAGGGTGCAGTCGTACACCACTCGCCCAATACTGCTCATCGTAGTCGACTATCAATACAAATCGATTTCAATGAAGACACAAGGGCGCCTGTCTTAGAATCCTAGAAGAATAAATTAAACTCAAGTCTGAGCCTCTGTCACTTTGGTGCAGAGGCTCTTCACTTTTGCCGCCTCGCCTTTGCAGCGATGCTGAACAAGCCATGCAACAAACCTGCGAAACCGTTGCAGCAATTTAAGTTTATAAGTCTTCAAGTTGATGAGTTATTGAATTGTGGGTAAAAGAGAGTATTACTATGAAGCGAATCAAGAAGAATAAGCGATGGTTGAAATATTATGATTCTCTTGATAGATACATTTTTAATTCTGTATTTTTGTAAAAAAGAAAAATTATATGATGGAAATTGGAGACAAAGTATTGGTTTCACCCGATCTAACCCATCTTGCCGACTGGATAGAAGGAGAAGTTATCAAGGTAGAAAACAATCCATATGCAGGAATTGTTATTTCTGCACAGACCGCAGATGGGAATATATTCTTTGGCTATCAAGACTGGTTTAAGAAATCTGTTCGAGATATTAGAGGATTTAAAGTAAAAAGTTGGTCTGATTTTACAGATTTAGTGAAAAAATCATAGTTTCCATCTTTTTTTGCTCCAACAGCACGGATTTCACTGAAAAAGCAATACCTTTGCAGCGGTTTACAGACTGTAGGCTAAGGGGTGCCACGACATTTCGTGGCTGAGAATAGACCCTCTGACCTGATCCGGGCAATGCCGGCGTAGGGATAAGGACATGAAAAGTGCCCCTTTTTGTGTATTTTTATTTTAATGTTTTCATGAAAAAAAGTGTATTGTTCGTGTCTGTGCTCGCCTGCACAGCAACAGTTCATGCAATTAATCCCAAACAAGAAAAGATTGATACGTTGCGTACTTACGAGCTACAAGACGTACAAGTGACATCTACACGCGCCAACAAAAAGACGCCGGTGGCTTATCACGACCTCAATCAAAAGCAAATCAAAGCCGTAAACTTCGGCCAAGACGTGCCTTTCCTGTTATCACTCACCCCATCGGTCACCATGACTTCAGATGCCGGAAACGGTATCGGTTACACGTCGTTGCGTGTACGTGGTACCGACCCTTCGCGTATTAACATCACTTCAAACGGCATCCCTATGAACGACGCAGAAAGTGCTCAAGTGTTCTGGGTGAACATGGGCGACTTTGCTTCGAGCGTTCAGAGCATGCAGATACAGCGCGGTGTGGGTACATCAACTAATGGTTCGGGAGCCTTCGGAGCCACGCTGAATATGCAAACAGAGAATATCGGACTGAAACCCTATATCGGATTGGATCTTTCGGGTGGATCGTACTATTCGCATAAGGAGACATTGCGCTTCGGAACCGGACTGCTGGGTGGCCACTGGGGAATCCAAGGTAGACTGTCGAACATCGGTAGTAAGGGTTATTTGGACCGTGCTTTCACCAAACTAAATTCTTATTTCGTACAGGCAGGATACTTCGGCGACAACACGATGGTGAAGTTTATCACCTTCAACGGTATGGAACAGACCTATCATGCTTGGAATTATGCGTCGAAATACGAGCAAAGTCTGTATGGACGTAGATATAATTCGTGTGGCGAATACTGCGATCGTGACGGCAATGTACATTATTATGACGGACAGACCGACAACTATCACCAACAACACTATCAGTTAATATGGAACCAAGTTATCAATCGTAACTGGAACCTCAACGCAGCTTTACATTATACCAAAGGCCAAGGCTATTACGAAGAGTATAAAAGCAAGCGCTCGTGGGCACAATTCCGCTTGACTGAAGATTGGAACATGCTGGGCGATTTAGTACGCCAAAAGAAGATGGATAATGATTTCTACGGAGCTATTGCGAGCCTGAACTATAACAATCTGAGCGGATTAACGGCTACAATAGGCGGTGGTTGGAACAAATACGAGGGCGATCACTTCGGCCGGGTGAAATGGGCAGGAAGTCCATATTACGTAGTAAAGGACGCAAATGACAAGGAGACAAATCAGTATATCGTTTCGCCTGCACTCTCCCCCGATACGGAATATTATCGCAACTCATCGGAAAAGGTTGACGGAAACGTATATGGTAAGGTAAATTGGGAGTTCTACAAGGGACTGAGTGCATTCATCGATCTACAGTATCGCCACATAAGTTATAAGCTAAATGGGCCTACCGACAAGTGGGATGGAACGAAACAAGTGGTTTATGGTATGAAAGACAACTATGATTTCTTCAATCCCAAATTCGGATTGAACTACGATATTACAGCCAATCACAAGGTGTATGCATCGTATGCCATCGCACATAAAGAGCCAACTCGCAACGACTATGAGGATAACATAGGCACTCGTTTGAAAGCAGAGCAATTGAACGACTTGGAAGTGGGCTATAAATACCAGAGCAAAAAGTTCTCGGCAGGTGCCAACTTCTACTATATGAGCTATCGTAACCAATTTGTACTGACGGGAGAATTGAACGAAATAGGCGAAATGAAAGCCAGCAACGACAACTCAGGACATAGTTATCGCATGGGATTGGAGTTGGAAGCTTCATGGAAACCGGTCGATTGGTTCCGCTGGGATGCCAACACTACATGGAGTAAAAACCGTGCAAAAGACTGGACAGTGACCGACTCGAAGACAGAAAAGCCATTGAATTTGGGTGATACTCCATTGAGTTTCTCGCCCGATCTCATCTTCAACAACATCTTCTCGTTCGACTATAAAGGCTTCACAGCTAGTCTTCAGAGCCAGTATATCAGCGACCAATACCTCACTAATACAGGTTTTAAGGAGTATGTTTCGTATGGTAAAAACGGAGAGGAGACCAAGGTTAGCATGCTGATAGATGGACATTTCAACACCAATCTGAACTTGGCTTACCACTTTGGACTCAAAAAACTGGGCTTGAAAGATGCCACTATCGGTGTAACATTATACAATCTGTTCAGCGCCAAATATGATAATAACGGATGGGCAGCGCCCAACTACAAGGCCGATGGTAACGGAAAGGTCATCGCATATACCAAAGACAAACTCTACAAAGCAGGTTTTGCGCCCTCTGCCCCATTCAACTGGATGGCTCATCTATCCATCAACTTCTAAACAAACATACGATGCAAGAATTTCTAAACAGTCCCGACTTCCTGCTAACGCTGGATGTAATGGCCACCATCTTAGGCCTCATCTACATCTGGCAGGAGTATAATGCCAGCATCTATCTATGGCTTACAGGTATTATCATGCCCCTAGTAGACATCTTTCTCTACTATGAAGCAGGACTGTATGCCGATTTTGGTATGGCCATCTACTACACATTGGCAGCTATCTATGGGTATCTGGTTTGGAAATTCGGCAAGAAACGCAATCAACACGAGGGCGAAGAGATGCCCATCACTAGAATGAAAAAAAAGCTATGGTTACCTGTAACCATAGCTTTTCTCGTGACATGGGCCATTATTTACCGGATTTTAATTACCTTTACCAACAGCAATGTTCCTATTACAGACAGTTTTGCCAACGCCTTAAGTTTCGTAGGCTTGTGGGCATTGGCACGTAAATATGTGGAACAATGGCTTGTTTGGATTGTTGTAGATGCTGTGCTGGCCGTGCTATATTTATATAAAGGTATACCATTTAAGGCTGGACTATATGCCTTGTACGTCGTGATTGCCATCATGGGATACTACAAATGGAAAAGAATGATGAACGATGGACTATCCACTCATAACGCCTGATACAGAGTTCGACGCCGTTGTATTGGCGGCAGGCGACTTCCCTACCCACTCATTACCATTAGCTATATTGGCTAAAGCAACATATCTATGCTGTTGCGATGGTGCTGCGGCCGAGTGTATTGATAGAGGCTACACGCCCGATGCCATCATTGGAGACGGCGATTCACTCTCTCCTGACTTAAAACAGCAGTATGCCGACATCTTCCACGAAGTGCACGAGCAGGACGACAACGACTTGTCCAAAGCTACACGGCACTGTATGAGGCTAGGAATGCGTCACATTGCCTACCTTGGAGCAACGGGGAAGCGAGAAGACCATGCCTTGGGAAACATCTCGTTAATGGTGCGCTACCTAAAAAATATGGCCATACAACCAACCATGATAACCGATCATGGCCTGTTTACTCCTGCATATAAAGACTCTACCTTTGAGAGTTGGCCGGGGCAACAGATTAGTATTTTCAACTTCGGATGCTCACAAATCAAGAGCAAAGGACTGAAATGGCAAAGCTATGCGTATGAACAATGGTGGCAAGGTACACTGAATGAATCGCTTGGAGAAAAGATAGAATTTCATGCCAATGCCTACTATATGGTCTTCAGAGACTTTAAGTGATTCCTATATACATCCATTTCAAAATTCAAATATAATTTCATATTCTTTCCAAAAAAGATGAGGAAGATGTATGCTACATTCATTTTTTTATTTATCTTTGCAACTATAACGTGGTTTTTGGTTTGATACAGTGACCATGTATGACTTTTGAAAATTTTCGCATATATATAAATCTCACCTTTGTGAGAGGTTGTTTCTAAGCTCGTGAGAGTGCGGAAAGACTTGAGTTAATTTATTTTAGTAAATACCTAGCGCTGAGATCGTGAGATTATGGCGCTATTTTTTTGCCCTTATATTTGGGATTAAAAGGCACAAAAAAGCCTTGAATTTCTTCAAGGCTATATCATTTTACTTCTTTAGTTTAAAGGTATTCTCTATTGATACCAACTCATCGCTGAAAGAATGGTCGGTCTTTCTCCGTATTTCCACTTGCGAACAACTGTGAATAACGGTCGAGTGATCACGATTACCTACTAATTTCCCGATGCGAGAAGCAGGCATCTTGGTATATTTCTGAGCCAAATACATCGACACTTGGCGTGCTTCTACCAAGTCGCGTTTGCGACTTCTACTATTTACAGCGGTCGGTGTAACATTGAAATGATTGCATACAGCCTCCACAATCTCATCTATCGTCAAAGGTTTATCGTCTATCTTGACAGCCCGTTTGATAACTCGTTCGGCTAGTCGCATGTCTATATCGCAGTTGTAAACCACGCTATAAGCCAATAAAGAGTTGATAACTCCCTGCAAATCGCGGACACTTCCATTTGCTGTCGAAGCAATAAACATCACCACATCTTCAGGGATATGCAAGCCATCTCGATGAATCTTATTCTTCAAGATATCCACACAAAGCTCCACATTTGGCTTCTCCAACTCCGCTATCAAGCCACAAGAGAAACGGGTAAGCAATCGCTCGTTCATGCCTTTAAGGTCGACCGGAGGTCTATCACTAGCCAAAATGATACGCTTTCCGTTACGGAATAGGTGGTTAAAGATATGGAAGAAGGTGTCTTGTGTCTTAGTTGCGGTGGCCCACTCTTGTATATCATCAACTATCAACATATCTATGGTCTGATAGAAGTTGATGAAATCGTTGGTCGTATTCTGTAAAACAGCATTCGTATATTGCACCTGAAAGAGTCGGGCACTGATATATAGTACTCTCTTTTCCGGATACAACTGATGCGTTCTCAACCCTATAGCATTAATAAGGTGGGTTTTTCCACAGCCTGAAGGACCATAAATAAACATCGGGTTGAACTGGTTATTACCCGGATGTTCGGCTATTGAGAGTCCCACACTGCGTGGAAGCTTGTTGCTATTGCCCTCCACATAGTTCTTAAAAGTAAGATGTGGGTTCAGTTGAGAGTCGATTTGTTGCGGTTGAGCGGCATCAAGTGTCGTCGGAGATTGATTTGCATTCTTCTTTGGAGTGCGCTCCACAGCATCTGCCGGATCAGCCATTAAGTCCTGAGAAAGCTTATGTTCCTTATCAGTAACGACACGGTAACGCAATTGCACACCCTCTCCGAAGGTACGACAAAGCACTTTACTCAGCAGGTCTATGTAGTTTTCTTCCAGATATTCATATACAAATAAGCTGGGAACCTGCAAAAGAAGCGTTTTCGTCTCCGCATCGAATGATTCGTAGGCAATCGACTTGAACCATGTCGCAAATTGCTGTTGGCTCACATTTTCAGCTATGAGCGTAAGGGCTTTGCCCCAACAAGCATCAGGACTCATCTTCATTTGAAACTTATTCTTATTTAGTATGTCTTTCGACTCTCAGTCTATTAACGTGAATGCAAATTTAGCAAAGAATTATGAATAAAACAAATGAGCCCAGTTTAGCGTTTTTTAAGAAATATGCTCTAACCCCTTTATACTGTGATATTTAGCCTTTTTGAGAATTCAAAGTTGTATAAATAGGCTTTCATAATTACAACCTCTTGATATTACGGACATTACACGGCTTCCACAACTTTACAGTCCTTGTACGCAAGCATGGTATAAACATTGCCTGAATCGCCTACTATAAAACGTGTTTCGAGCCATTCAAGAAACCGTGAAACATTCAAACGAATTATTTAGACCATTTTTAAATAATTACAATTTTAATCCTTTTATCGAATTAACTATTTATCCTTGCGTCCGAAGAGTGAGAAATGAACATAGCGTTTGGGATGTTCACGCAAGTTATTAAGCAGAGAGTCGGCACTCAACATGGTTGCATTCAGATTGTTATAAAGACTTGCATCGTTCATCAACAAACCCAAACTCCCCTCATTGTTGTTCAGTTTAGCTGTCACAGACTGCACATTAGCTATCGTAACATCGACTTTAGCCATTGTCCCGGCAACATCCACAGCAGCCAAATTAGCTGTCAACCGATTTGTATTATCAAGCACCGTATTTGCCTTTGTCATCATTCCGGGCACGTTCTTATTCAGCCCTGCCATCAGCGTATTAAGCTGTTGCGTGGTCGTAGTCAAGTTTGCCGATACCTGTTGTGCATTCTCTAGAGTCTGCGCTATGGCCGGATTAGCCAGCAATTGATTCAC
The DNA here is from genome assembly GCF_000762865.1 of Prevotella sp. S7 MS 2. Lineage (NCBI taxonomy): Bacteria > Pseudomonadati > Bacteroidota > Bacteroidia > Bacteroidales > Prevotellaceae > Prevotella > Prevotella sp. S7 MS 2. The sequence goes on from NZ_JRPT01000040.1 coordinate 8,192, forward strand.
ACGCGTTAAGATACTATCCAATTTGGGTAACATATTCTGTACCGTCGGCATCATCGAAGCAGCCTGTGCTAGTGCGCCACCATTGATAACTCCTATGATGGTATCGCCCAAAGCCATACGTTCACGTGGGTTATTAGCCATGAGAATATTCATCTTCACGTTGCCCATGAAGTCGCTTACAATCTCTGCCGAACTACCTTTTGGGATTCGAAGATTATTATCTACATCGATTTTTACCAAAATATTCTCAGCCTGATTATAATTGTATTCTATCGCTTTCACCACTCCCACCTGATAGCCATCAGCATAGATAGGATTGGAAGAAGACAGTCCGCTGATATCCGTAAACTTCACATAGTATGTATATTTATTAGAGAATATCGACATTCCTTTGAGATAATTCAACCCAAAATACAAGACTGTCACGCCCATTATGGCTACAATGGCTATCTTAACCTCCCTTGTGAACATTTTCTTCATTTCGCTTATTGATTATTTGTTTTGCTTGAACTCCTTGATAGCTTCCCTCACATCCATCTTCATATCGCCCTTAAAGGCTATAACAAAAGCCTCCGGGAATTTATCACGCAACTGAATACGCAATCTATTTATTTCATTATAGTCGTTCGAAGCACCATATGTATATTTATATGTATTATTCTCTTGATAGAAATCGGCATCTTCCAAGCCTCGAGAAGTCTTTTCCTTGGCACTGAGTTTATGACCGGAAGTCAACACTTGCACCTTAAATACGGGTCGATTATCTGTCTCTTGCACCGGCTCCACTGCGGGTACCGGAGTTTCAGACTCCTTATATTGATCGGGCACTATATTCGGAATGGTCGACTTTACCGGTTCAGTTACCTTGTAAGGCACAACAATATCACCACCATAGTATTTCGACTTATAAGCCACGAAAGCATTGAATATACCCTTCGCATAGCGGTCTACAGCATCGGCAGTATTCAAAAACTGCTCCTCATCGGGCGTGGAGATAAATCCTAATTCCAGCAGACAACTAGGCATAGACGACAATCTCAATACAGCTAGATTATCTTGATGCGCCCCCATATCGGCACGACCGGTAGCCGAACAAACATTGCGTTGCATCAGTTTTGCCAAAGCCACACTCTGTTCCATATTCTTATCTTGTATAAACTCATACATGATATTGCTCTCAGACGAGTTTGGATCAAAGCCCTGATAGGTCTGCCGATAGTCTTTCTCTAGATAAATAACAGCATTCTCGCGCTTTGCCACTTCCAGATTTTGTACGATGCCACGCTTGCTACCACTCGCTCTTCCACTACCAAGCGTATAAGTTTGGAATCCACGAGCGATGTGTCCACCCGGCAGTGCATTCGTATGAACCGACACAAACAAGTCGGCCTTATTGCGATTGGCTATATCTGCACGGTCTTTCAGAGGGATAAATACATCCGAACGGCGTGTATATACTACCTTCACATCAGGACAACTACGCTCCACCAACTTACCAAAAGCCAGTGCAATCGTCAAATTTATATCTTTTTCTTTGGAAAATGCCCCCATAGCTCCCGTATCATGACCACCATGTCCCGGGTCGATAACAAGGGTAAAACGTCGGTTGGCAGCGTTAGAAGTGATTGCAACCAACAGCAATGTTATCAATGAGAACAATATTTTCTTATTTATCATAGAGGTATAATTGACAAAGGTAATGATTTAATATTACAAAACCACTATCTACATCTAGGTTTTATCATTTATTAAAAGTAGTTTCACGCTTGCGTTTCCCGCATCCGTTCCCATTGGAGGGTTTTCTTTCACTACCTCCACTTCGACCGATTGCATATCCGGGAATTGTGTCAATAGGCGCTGACCTATATTTCCGGCCACACGTTCCAGCAGATTGCAAGGTTCCAACATGGAAGTGGATACCACGAGATATATGTCGGCATAGTTCAACGTGTCGTCCACATGGTCCGACCGAATGGCTCTTGATACGTCATAACCTATTTTCAGATTCACCACATAGTCATTGCCCGTAAGGCGTTCCTGCGGCAGCACACCGTGGAAAGCATGATACCGCAAACCATTCAAACAAATGAAACTTTCTTTCAATTTCATATGGGTCGTATTATATCCGAAATTCCACGAGACAGCATTTGCCGTCCCGCGGAACATCTCTATTAACTTTATCTACGGCTTTATCCGCAGCGACTGGCACCGCAGTTGGTACAAATCAAGCATCCCTCTTGATATACCAAACTCTCGTTACCACAAACCGGGCACTTCTGCCCCTTTGCCTGAGTGCCGTCGGTGATATACTTCTTCAGCGCACGCTCTACACCGTTCTTCCATGTATTGATACTTTCATCCTTCAACTGGAGCGAACTTACCAACTTCATCACATGGTCAATAGGCATACGATAACGCAAAACACCAGAAATCAACTTGGCATAATTCCAATATTCGGGGTTGAACTTCTCGCTCAAACCCTCCACCGTCGTCTTATAACCACGCTTGTTTTCAAACTGGAAATCGTAACGACTACTGCCGTCTTCACTCTTTTTCTTAATAATCTTACCTTTGGTAACGGTCTTTGGCAACACGATACCTTCCTCATCATCTTGCAATCCGGTGAAGATTTCATAAGGATAACCATTGAGCAGACCTACGAAAGCCACCCACTTCTCCTTATTGTTTTGGAATCTCACGACATCACATTCCAACTCTGCCGGGCGCACTTCGGTCACCTCTGTATGATGGCATGGAGGTGCCGGAGCAGTCAATGGTTCCGGTGTTTCTTTATTTTCTTCCTTCTTCTTATCTTTCTTCGACACAGAAATCATCACACCCGAACGACTTCCATCGCGGTAAATGGTGCATCCTTTACATCCACTCTTCCATGCCTCTACGTACAGACGGTTCACGAGTTCTTCGTCTACGTTGCTCGGCAGGTTCACTGTTACGCTGATAGAATGGTCTACCCATTTCTGAATAGTGCCTTGCATCTTCACCTTCATCAGCCAGTCTACATCGTTAGCCGTAGCCTTATAATAAGGCGACCTAGCCACCAATGTCTCTATCTCTTCTGCCGTATAGCGCTTGTTGGGGTCGTAACCGTTGATCTGCATCCATGTTAAGAACTTGCGATGGTACACGATATACTCTTCAAACGAGTCGCCCACCTCATCGACAAAGTCCACATGTACGTCGGCATCATTGGGATTCACCTTGCGACGACGCTTATAGAACGGCATGAATACAGGCTCAATACCACTAGTCGTCTGTGTCATCAGCGAGATAGTACCCGTAGGAGCGATGGTCAAACAAGCAATGTTACGACGACCATATTTCTCCATATCGGCATACAACTCTGGTTCTGCCTCTTTGATACGCAGCACGAAAGGATTGGCAGCTTCACGCTTCGCATCGTAAATCTCAAATGCTCCACGCTCTTCAGCCATCGTTACCGAACTACGATAAGCATTCAATGCCAAAGTCTTATGCACATTTACGCTGAAGTCGGTAGCCTCTTGGGTGCCATAACGCAGATTCATAGCAGCCAGCATATCGCCTTCGGCAGTGATACCTACCCCTGTACGACGTCCCATACCACTCTTACGCTGAATCTTTTCCCATAGATGATATTCTGCTCCTTTCACCTCGTTGCTCTGAGGGTCGACCTCTATCTTCTTCATGATGAGGTCTATCTTCTCCATCTCCAAGTCTATGATATCGTCCATGATGCGCTGTGCCAACTGCACATGCTTCTTGAATTTCTCGAAATTGAAGATAGCTTTATCCGTGAATGGATTCTCTACATAACTATAAAGATTGATACTCAACAGACGGCAAGAGTCGTAAGGACACAATGGAATCTCACCACAAGGGTTGGTACTTACCGTGCGGAAGCCTAAATCGGCATAGCAATCGGGAATGCTCTCACGAAGAATCGTATCCCAAAATAATACACCCGGCTCAGCACTCTTCCAAGCATTATGCACTATTTTCTCCCATAAAGCTTTGGCAGAGATTTCCTTCGACACCTTAGGATTGTTGCCATCTATGGGATATTGCTGTACATAAGGCTTACCATCGACGGCAGCCTGCATGAACCTATCGTCCAACTTCACCGATACATTGGCACCTGTAACCTTGCCCTCTGTCATCTTTGCATCGATAAAAGCCTCACTATCGGGATGCTTAATACTCACGCTGAGCATCAACGCACCGCGACGACCATCTTGCGCTACCTCACGCGTAGAGTTGCTATAACGCTCCATGAAAGGCACAAGACCAGTACTTGTCAATGCCGAATTATTCACCGGTGAGCCTTTCGGACGGATATGACTCAGATCATGTCCTACTCCACCGCGACGCTTCATCAGCTGTACTTGCTCCTCGTCGATACGCATGATAGCGCCATAACTGTCGGCATCGCCATCCAAACCAATTACAAAACAGTTGCTCAAGCTAGCCACTTGGTGATCGTTTCCGATACCGGTCATCGGACTACCGGCCGGAACGATATAGCGAAAGTGATCCATCAAGTCGAACACTTCTTGTGCCGACATCGGATTCGGGTATTTCTTTTCAATACGTGCGATTTCATTTGCGATACGCCAATGCATATCTTCGGGACTCTGTTCGAAAATATTTCCGAAGCTGTCTTTCATCGCATACTTATTAACCCACACTCTAGCAGCCAGCTCATCACCGTCAAAGTACTTCAAAGAAGCCTGAAAAGCTTCTTCATAAGAGTAAATCTTATTCTTTTCCATGTTTGTTTTGATCAGTAGGATTTATGTTGCAAATGTACATAATATATTTCACTTAATCTCCTCTTTTCGGTAGATTAATTTCATAATTAACACGCCCAAGTTTTCTAAAACAGAGAACATTTTCTCGAAGAGAATAGCTGAAAGTTTCCCATTTTGAGCAACTTGCAAACTCTTTACTATGAATTTGTTCTCACAAAACGTTTCATTTTGAAAATAAATAACACTAAATACTCTATATAAAAAGTCAAAAACAAATGAAAACAAGCTCCATAATACACCCCTCTCCTCTCTTCTCTAACCCCTTATTTCCTCCTCTCTCTCCTTGAGAAAGAACTGAAAAGAGATTACTGCAACTGCTTACCAGCATCGCTGCCTAGGCTAAACAGCATTGCTGAATAAGCTTGGCAGCATTGCTGCCAAGCCTTTGCAGACTGCTATAAAATACGCAGATGGTCGGCTAATTGTACGAAATAGTCGTTCGACCATATATCTATGGCAGTAGCATCAAGAATAAATGGACGAACATCTGTCTTCACTTGATCTAGGTTTACAGTCAACAATCGTTCTCGCAGCAGCATCAGAAACTGCTCGACACTCATATCTACTCCGTTAAATTCACGTATGCGCTCTCGCAAATGGCGATAGTTGAGCGGTATACCATGCCGTATATACCATTCAAAATCGTACCAATCGCGACCTTTTACACGGTTTTTCCAATTCCGAAATACCAGCGCATGGAGTTTTCCAGCAAAGAGGTCGGGCAAGGCAAAACATCTAACCATAAAAGAAAAAGGCTGAAGTATAAGCTTTTGTTCTGTCTGAAAATCAAGCGGAGGAGCGGTATCTACTTCTATTTTCACCGTAATGCTCTTCTCTGTTTGGAATGTTAGGTCGTAAACTTCAGTAGTATCTTTCAAGAAAGCCGACTCACCCTTTCCAAAATTCTTTTTGTCTTTCTTGGTAATTACAAGCTCACGTCCCAACGCTTTAAACTCGGTGACAATCGCATCAAAATAATTCTCAATCTTAAAGTCATTATCTTTTTGCAACAACGAGAAGTCCATATCTTCAGAATAGCGATTCAATCCATGTACGATTCTCAAACATGTACCTCCATAGAAAGCTGCCTTTTCAAAAAACCACCTCTATAAAGCCCTGCCAAAGCTATCTGTTGAGTCACTTCATACATCGCATTGCGATTGTCACTGTCTGTGGTTCGCCGATGGGCAGCAAGCATATTATCAAAAATATCATTCATGAGCGCAGTATATTAGCTATATTTTGAATCAAAACAGACTTTTTCCCGACAGTAGCACAAGCTTCAAATACAGAGGCATCCATCGCACGGAATTCGTCCATGTCCAATCGCAAATCTTCTTCTAAATAACGGAGTAATTCTTGGCGATACCTCATATTCAAATATGGTGTCGTCACTATCAAATCACATAAAGCCTTTTCAGGCGATGCCATCAGGTACGAAAGATTATCTTCATTGACTATCTTAACGCCTATAGGATAATAGTCTACATCGACATGAAGGTATTCAAAGCGCCCTACAGAGTTATCAAATTGATTTGAACGCTTCATTGTGATAGACTGGATGGAGTAGACTTGTTCGGGAATCATGCCCCAATGGCGTAACGCTGTAAGGCACGATACATAAGAAGGTCCATAGAGATGGTTGGCAACTAAGGATGTTGAAATATGTACACGACTTACCTCCGGGGACACAATATACAGCCCTCGCTTTAAACGAATAATATCTTCCTGCCTTTCCATATACGAAAGTTTCTTATCGGGAGCTTTTATATCACGCATCATAGACTTTAAAACGTCTGCACTAAAAGGCACACTACCAAGCTTTTCAAGTTGTCGTCTAATATCCATTACCACCTTTTTAGAATGTTTACAAGGCAAATATAGTAAAAACATACATAGTAAAAGAGAATTTTTCTCGTTTTCTCGACATTTTTTTACCAATACTATTTCTTCTTAGAGTGACAAATAACTTCAGGTTAAATATTTTCTGTTATCTTCGTTTTTATTATCTTTGCAAACATGAAAGAAACGATATTAAGACGAAGAACAATTCGTAAATATAGCCAAAAGGAAGTGAGCGAAGAACTGTTAAACGACCTGTTGGAGGCAGCCGGACGAACTCCCACGATGGGAAACCTGCAACTCTACAGTGTTGTCGTGACACGCGATGAGCAGCGAAAATCCGCCTTGGCACCGGCACACTTCAATCAACCGATGGTAACAGGAGCTCCCGTGGTACTCACTATCTGCGCCGATTTTCGCCGAACAAGCGTCTGGGCAGAGAATAGAAAGGCCGTTCCGGGATACGACAACTTCCTCTCGTTCATGAATGCAGCGACAGATGCCCTGCTCTACACGCAGACTTTTACGTGTTTGGCAGAAGAAGTCGGATTGGGAACCTGCTTCCTTGGCACTACCATCTATATGCCGCAACTCATCATTGATACACTAAAACTGCCTCAACTCGTGATGCCGGTGGCCACACTGACCGTAGGTTGGCCCGACGAGGAGCCGGCACTCAGTGACCGTTTGCCGTTGAAAGCTTTCATTCATCAAGAAATCTACACCGACTATACGCCACAGAGTATTGATGAATACTACACATCAAAGGAGCAATTGGAAGAAAATAAGCACTTCGTAGAAATCAATGACAAAGAGACTTTGGCTCAGATCTTCACGGATATTCGCTATACCAAGAAAGATAATGAAGCTTTGTCGGAAGGCTTCATGAAAGCATTAAAATCTCAAGGTTTTTAATGTTGTTATACGAGAATAAACTTAGCTATCGAACAGGCGCATACTAAAAGATACAAGACAAAAGAATACCGCCCCAACGAGAACTGAAGAAGAGACTACGAAGAGACTCGTTTTCAGTAGCCGTTGGGGCGGTATGAAATATAAAAACAAGGTAGACAGAGGAATCATTTACTGTCTCCGAGAGTTTTATTTGCGTTCCAGTGTGATATGCTTACCGCTGGTATGATAGCGGAAAGGAATGGTATAGGTCAACGCATTCAATACAGAGTCGATGGTTTCATTGCGACGTATATAGCCCGAATAAGTCTGTCGGCGGTCCATATTGTCGGCCAAAGTAATATCTACACCATAAAAACGCGACAACACAAGCGCAATATCGGCAATCGACATATTCTCAAACGGAATCATGCCATCGTGCCATACAGCCTCTAGCTGTGCATAGACGTTCTTCACCTCCATGGTGTGCAAATTCTTATTAATGATAGCTTTCTGGTTTGGTTTGATGATAACCTTGCCTTCTCCATCAAGACCTGATACTTCAAGACGCCCCTCCAGCAATGTCACCTCTTCCTGTCCATTGCCCGCTTCAGTCTTAAAGTCGAAAACGGTACCTAAAACACGCGTCTCCACTCCCTTACTATTGACGATAAAAGGCTTTGTCGGATTCTTGGTAACTTCAAACAAGGCCTCGCCCGTAAGTTCTACCCTACGCTCGTCTCCATCGAAATTGCGAGGGTAACTAATCGTACCATTCTTATTAAGCCACACCTTTGTACTGTCGGGCAACGTCACTGCCAGCACCCTACCGTTGGCCGTAACAGTTGTCATTTGCGGATTCTTCAGCATAGACCATAAAGCAACAGCACCTCCCACCACTACAATGGTGAGGGCAGCAGCATAGCGTGTCCATACAAGTCGACGCACTTTGGCACGTCGATTTTCCAACCGGTGAATCTCGTCGAATAGTGATGCTTCCACCTTATTAATATCAGGTATAGCGTCTTGAGGCCTGCGTAGTCCTTCACGATAAGCCAACTCGGCACTGAAGAGCATGCGCTCATTGTCCTTAGACTGGCGCAACCAATCAAGGAGTTGCGTATCATCGGCGTGCGAGTCCTTACCCAATATGTAGTTTTTTATTAATTTAAAATTCATGCTGTCGTAATATCCTGATTTTAATTTCTTATTTACCTTTTATATATAGAAACACCTTTAAAGAGAAAATAGCGTATTGCGAAAAAGCAAAAAAATGTTATTTCTTCTTGAGAAAAGCCAGCCGATCGCGCAGATAGCACAGTGCTTTATAGACATGTACATCGACTGTACGAACGGAAACTTCCATCACATCGGCAATCTCTTTATTTTTCATACCGTGAACATAGCTCATCACGAATGCCTGTCGCCTCTTGTCGGGTAGTTCATCAATAGCCGTATGAATCTGTTGGTGGAGTTCTCGACTCTCCATATAGCGTATGACATCATTGTGTTCCGGATGAAAGAAGTCCATACGACTTGCCTCTATCTGTGTACGGGCATCTTGATAATCTTTCACCACAGCCTTATGTTTCATTATATTGATAGCCCTACTATACACTGCTCGGTAGAGAAAAGCCTTCATGTGCTCACGGTCGGTCATACTTTCTCGATATTTCCAGAGTTCCACAAAGGCCTCTTGGACAAGATCTTTCACCTCATCCTCGTCCACCAAATGCGATGCATAATAGGCCAAGGGCGAATATAACTCCCTGAAAATCAGCCTAAAATCATCTTCTGTAATATTCATCTATCACGCGCTTCTTTAGATATTAGTCATGTAAAATTACGTATTTCACGCGAGAAAGCAACACTACCTTGCGCTTTTTAATTATTTTAACTCACAGCTAAAAGACCTAACAGAACTACTATTTGGCAGACTAATTAGAAAAATAATAAAAAAAATAGTTTTAGGATACGCAATTCTCTGCAAAGGATTGTTATCATTATAAAAGCTATCATATATTGCGGGGTTCCGCAACTTAAACCATTTTTTAATAACTTAAAACAATAAATTCATTTCCAGCTATGGACAATAAACACTATGAACATGGTTTGACGTTATGTAAGACCATCTTGGTGCTCTTCCTACTCTGCGTTCCCATGCAAGGCATGAAGGCACAAGTGAACTTCGTAACTCCACGCGCCAAGCTCGAAGCTGTAGTTAAACAATTGAAAACCAAATCCAAGTATCGTTTCTTCTACAACGATGTATTGGCAAAGGTAGAGGTCAATGCCGTTACCGCCAAGGATGAGCCATTGCCTAATGTGCTCAACAAGCTCTTCGCAGGAACAGACATCACCTATAAGATTGTCGATGATGTAGTTTATCTCTCCAAGGGTAAAGCTACCGAACAGCAAAAGAAACAACAAGCTCAACAGCGTACCAGCGAAAGCCACAAGATTGAGGGAACCGTCACCGATGCCAATGGCGAGCCACTGATAGGTGTCAGCGTGCAGGTGAAAGGTTCTACGCTTGGAGCCGTAACCGACCTTGACGGCCATTACGTCTTCACCACAGATGTGGCCAATCCCGTACTGGTTTATTCTTATATTGGTTATGCAACCCAAGAAGTGGAATTGCAAGGACGCAACAAAATGGACCTCGTGATGCGCGAAGAAGCCCATACGTTGGGTGACGTTGTCGTAACAGCGCTTGGCATCAAACGCTCTGAGAAAGCCTTGAGTTATAATGTACAGAAGGTAGGAGGTGAGGATGTGAACACCGTAAAGAGTGCTAACTTCATGAATTCTTTGGCCGGTAAGGTGGCCGGTGTCAACATCAACTCTTCAGCTTCGGGTGCCGGTGGTGCAGCTCGTGTAGTGATGCGTGGTCCTAAATCGATTACCCAGAGTAACGGAGCACTCTATGTGGTAGACGGAGTACCCATGACCAACACCAGCCAAGGCGAAGTAGCCAACGGAAGATATGGCTCACAGCCCGGTTCAGAAGGCATCGCCGATATCAATCCAGAAGACATTGAGAGCATCTCTGTGCTCAGTGGTCCTGCCGCAGCAGCTCTTTATGGTTCGGCAGCAGCCCAAGGTGTCATCATGATTACCACCAAGAAGGGCAAAGAAGGCCGTATCCAAGTGAGCGTTTCCAACAGTTCACAGTTCAACCGCCCATTCATCATGCCTCAATTTCAAAACTCTTATGTCAACAGGCAGAATGAAGTGGCATCTTGGGGAGCCAAAGCTGAGTCGCAGTTTGGAAACTATGAACCCAAAAACTTCTTTGGTACAGGTAGCAATATACAGAACAATGTGTCTTTGACCGTAGGTTCTGACAAGAATCAGACTTATCTCTCGGTAGGTACGACAAATGCCAAGGGTATCATGCCTAACAATAGCTACAATCGCTATAACTTCACTTTCCGCAACACAACACATTTTTTGGATGATAAACTGACTTTTGATTTCGGTTTCAACTACATCCTTGAAAACGACAAGAACCTCACTGCACAAGGTGAATATTTCAATCCTATCCCTGCCGCATACCTCTTCCCACGTGGCGAGAGTTTCGATGCTATCCGCACATACGAAATTTGGGATCCTACACGCCTTATCTATATGCAGAACTGGAACTTTGGTGATGCTCTGAGTATGCAAAACCCTTACTGGATAGCCAACCGTATGGTACGCACCAATAAGAAGGGACGCTACATGGTCAACGGCTCTTTGAAATACCAAATCACCAAGTGGCTAGACGTAACCGGTCGTCTGCGTTGGGACGATGCGGCCACTAAGCAAGAAGATAAACGCTATGCCTCTACCATCAACCTGTTCTCTCACTCCAACTACGGTTTCTATGGATACGACAAAATCAACGACCAGAGTCTCTATGGAGACCTCATGGCTAATATCAACAAGTCGTGGGATACATTCAGCGTAGGTGCCAATATCGGTGGTTCGTTCTCACGTACGAAGTACGATGTGACCGGTTTTCAAGGCGGACTCAAAGCTCCTTCCAATCTATTTACACCTAATGCCATCGATTATAGCCAAGTAACGAATGACAACCGCCCCATATTCAACTTGAACAAACATTACATCAATTCATTGTTTGCCAACGTAGAATTGGGTTGGAAGAGCATGCTCTACTTGACATTAACCGGCCGTAACGACTGGGATTCTGCCCTCGATGGTACGGCAAAGAGTTCATTCTTCTATCCATCAGTAGGTATGTCGGCCGTTATTTCAGAAATGGCCAAGCTCCCTCGTTTTATCAATTACATGAAGGTACGTGCTTCTTGGGCCAGCGTAGGTTCGGCTATCAAGCCTAATATTTCTTCTTTGTGGCGATACGGGTACAATCCTGCATCTGCAACATATAGCACTGTGACCTATAAATTCCCCGAAACATTCTATCCGGAACGTACTGATTCGTGGGAGGCCGGCCTTACCGCACGCTTCTTCAACAATGCCTTGACACTGGATTTGACGGTTTATCAGAGCAACACTCGCAAGCAGACATTTCTTCGTTCAATCTCTGCCGGAGGTGGTTATAACCAAGAATACATTCAAACAGGTAATGTCCGCAACCGCGGTTTGGAGCTTTCGCTCGGCTATAACAAGACATGGGGTGATTTCGGATGGAACACCAATCTGACCTACAGTATGAATCGCAATAAGATTATCAACCTGCTCGACGATCCCAACGAGGTGCTCAACATGGGTGGACTCAATGGTATCAACATCATTTTGAAGAAAGGTGGTACCATGGGCGATGTCTATACCAGCACTGATTTCAAGCGCGATGCCGATGGAAACATTGCTTTGGATGCTAGTGGCAACGTGATGCAAGAAAATCTAAGCAACCCTGTTTATCGTGGTTCTGTGCTCCCCAAAGGTAACGTAGGTTTCTCTAACGAATTCTCTTATAAGGGAATGAACTTCGGTTTTCTCGTTACAGCACGCTTTGGTGGTATCGTAATGAGCCAGACACAAGCCATCCTCGACCAATATGGAGTATCCAAGGCATCGGCTGATGCTCGTGATAACGGAGGCATCAACGTCAATAGTGGCAAGGTGGGAGCCGAAGGTTACTTTGCAGTAGTAGGTGGTAACAACCCCATTTGGTCGGAATACATTTATAGTGCCACCAATGCTCGTCTACAAGAAGCCCACATTAGCTACACGCTTCCCAAAACATGGCTCAAGCATATACAACTAACGCTTGGACTGACAGCGCACAATCTCTTCATGATCTACAACAAAGCCCCGTTTGATCCAGAATCAACTGCCTCAACCGGTACATACTATCAAGGCTTTGACTACTTCATGCAGCCAAGTCTGCGCTCACTAGGTTTCAATGTAAACCTGAAATTCTAAGTTCCCGTCCTAATTAAATTAAAACATCACAATGAAAAATAAATATATTTCAAGAGTAGCCATGATGGGAATGGCAGCTGCTTTTACCATGAGCAGTCTTTCCTCATGTACGGCAGGTTTTGAAGAAGCCAACCGCCCGGGAAATAATGCTTCTGCAGAGGAACTGGGTCGTGACAACTATACCATAGGCTCATTCCTTGTACAAATGCAGAATGCTGTCTTCCCAGAACAAGAAAACGACTTCCAAATGGACGAAGACCTAATAGGCAATTATTTAGCTCGTTACATGACATACGTTAATCATGGATGGAATAACGCCAACTTTGCAACGATGAACGCCCCTGCCAATTGGGTACGCTATCCACAGAAAACGGTGGCTCCCAAGTTTACTTCAGCTTTCAACGAAGTAAAGCGTTTGAGCAACGGAAAGAAAGATGTAAACTATGCTTGGGCTCTTATTCTGCGCTCACAAGGTATCCTTTGCATGACCGACAAGTATGGCCCATTCACCATCGGAGCCGGCAAAGATGGCAAAGAGTATAGTTCACAGAAAGATATCTACACACAAGTAGTGGCCGATTTGGATGAAGCTATCTCTATTCTGAAGCCTTTAACAAGCAACGCATCGTTTACCGCCAATGCCAGTTTCGACAAAGTGTACGGCGGAAAGTTTATCAAATGGATGAAATTTGCCAATTCCTTGAAACTGCGTATTGCTATACGAATCAGCGGTATAGAACCTGAGATGGCTAAGAAGATAGGCGTGGAAGCAGTCAAAGCCGGTGTCATAGAGAAGAATGATGAAAACCTTGCTATTGAATATACACCTCATGGACTTTATAAAACTTCTGTGGAATGGGGTGACAGTCGGGCCTGTGCCGACATCGAAAGCTACATGACCGGTTTTAACGACCCTCGATTGGCAAAATATTTCAAGCCCGTAGGCGAACGTAAGGCTGGTTCACGCGAGATTATCGGTTGTCGCGCCGGCGCCAAGATTGGTAACAAGTCGGTGGCAGATCCGCTCTATTCGGCTGCCAATGTAACCAATTCTACCAAAGGTATTTGGCTCACAGCCGCAGAAATGTGGTTCTGCCGTGCCGAAGGAGCTTTAATGAATTGGGACGGAATGGGCGGTTCGGCCAAGACATTGTACGAAAAAGCCATTACAATATCTTTCCAACAATGGGAAGCCGGTGATGCAACTAATTATCTCAACAACAACTATGATAAGCAAGCTACCTATGAAGATGCTGACGGAGGCTTTGGTCATAATGTGGGTAGAGTAAGTACTATCACTGTCATGTGGGATGATCATGCATCTATGGAACGCAAGATGGAGCGCCTCATCACACAGAAATGGATTGCTCTCTTCCCTTATGGACAAGAAGGATGGAACGAAATCAGACGTACAGGTTATCCTAAAGTGTTCCCAGTAGACCAAAATACAGGTTCCTACACGATCAAGGTGCCAAACAGAATTCCATTCTCTGACACAGAAATCACAGAGAATCCAGAAAACTTGGCCAAGGCTAAAGAACTGTTACAAGGACCAGATACTTATGCAACACCAATGTGGTGGCAGAAGAAATGGTGGAGAAACTATTGATAACTGTAACCGAATTTCCTAACCAAACATAGAAAAGAAAATGAAAAATATATTCAAAACGATTCTTTACGCTCTTGCTGTCGGATGCTCATTGACGGCTTGTAGCGACTGGACCGATACTGAAACACAAAACCCGACCGACCTTACCAAGAATATTAGGACGGAAGCTTATTATGCACAACTGCGCGACTTCAAAAAGAGCGACCATCCTTTATCAATGGGATGGTTTGGTGGTTGGGCTGGTAGAAACGCCTCTTTGAAAACCTCACTAAGCGGCTTACCCGACAGTCTTGACTTCGTTTCACTGTGGGGAAATTGGAAAAACCTATCACAGGAACAAAAAGACGATTTGAAATACGTACAAGAAACCAAGGGTACCAAGGTGCTTATATGCTGGCAGGTGCATGATATTGGAGACCAGCTGACACCTGATGCGCCCGAAGGTTGGGCAGAAAAGAATCCCGGTAAGATTTACCGCCATGAATATTGGCACTGGGGTAACAACAAAGAAGAGAACCTAAAGGCCGTAGAGGCGTATGCCAAAGCCATTCTCGATACTATTCGCACCTACAATTATGACGGTTTTGACCTCGACGCGGAGCCATTTATCAAACAAATAGGTTTTGAAGCTAACGAAGAATTGTGGCATGATTTGGACTACATCCATAAATTTGTAGAAGTATTGGCTACCGAGTTGGGTCCCCAGTCGGGCACAGACAAACTGTTGGTTATCGATGGTATGCCCGAAGGATTGAAGAAACCGGAAATGGAAAAGTATTTTAACTATTTCATTCTGCAGGCCTATCACAACAAAAATTCTGGTTATCGCCGTGTAAACGACATCCAAACTCGCTTCGATGCGCAGTATGATCATTTCAAAGATGTGCTTTCTCCTGAGGCACTATGCAAGAAAATCATCATTACAGAAAACTTTGAAGATGGCCAAAACATCACTGCCTACCGCTATATTATGGCTGAAGGTATTGAGCATCAGCACGATTATGAGGGTTTGGTACCAAACTCTATGATGACTTGGCAGACCACCAGTCAAGATCGTTGGGGACGGACTTACACCTTGAGCGATACAGAAAAGCGTTGGGTATCACGCAGTATCATCACCTACGCTATGTGGAATCCCACCATCAACGGTAAGGTTTGTCCTAAAGGTGGTATCGGAACTTTCCATATGGAGTACGAATATGACAAGGACGGCACTATCAATACCTATCCAAACCTACGTACTGCCATCCAGCTACAAAACCCCAACAAAAAATAAACAACAGATTAAAAGGAATACATAATATGCAACGATATAAAAGTACTATCGCAATGGCGCTGACCGGAATAGCCTTGATGGGCTTCAGCGCATGCAACGATGCAGAATATTCTCCGTTGGAACGTCAGGCTTTCTTTGCCGAGACAAAGACCAATGCGAATATAGCACAGAAGATTACCGTGGAGGATGACGGCACTCCTGTAACCTTCCATGTACAGCTTTCATCTCCTGCTGAGGGAGACACCCATTTTGGCGTGGAGTTCGACGAAGCTGCCTTGAAGAAGTATAATGAAGATAATTTCACCAATTATGAGCTCTTACCAGCATCAGGCTATGATATGCCGATAAAGGAAGTCACTCTGAAAGAAGGCGAAAGTTTATCGGGCGACATTGGCATTCATGTCAATCCTTTCACAGAAGAGCAGAAAGCCAAGGCTAAGAAGTTTGCTTTGCCCCTGAAACTGGTAAGCAAAGACGGCAAGCAAGCGGTGCTTAATTCCGGAGGATCCATGATACTATTATTCGATAAGGTCGTACGTCAGGATGTACCTACATACAATGCGCATGTTCCTTTCCAGTTTAAGATGAAAGAAGACTTCAACTCTATCCAATGGACAGTGGAATTCTGTGTGAACATCGACCGCTTAGGTGAGAAGGTTGGCGAAATGAACAATCAACAGTTACTTTGTGGTTGGGGTAACAGCAGTGAAGACGGAGAAATCTTCTCACGCTTCGGTGATGCGCCTATCGAGGGTAATCGAATGAATATTAAGGCACAGGGTGGCCAGCTCAATAGCAATACACAGTTTGCTGCAGGCAAATGGTATCATGTGGCTATCGTAAGCAATGGCAGCTCTCTGAAGCTTTATGTCAATGGTGTTCTTGACAAATCGGAGGCTGTTTCCGGCAAACCTGTACACATCAAAGCCGATAACTGGTGGTTTGGTAACCACGACGGCGAACGCTTCCAGTATCTAAAGGCTAATGTGAAAGTGAGCGAATTGCGCATTTGGTCAAAAGCACTTTCTCAGCCACAGATTGCCAATAACATGTATGGTACCGACTTAACAGCTGAAGGTCTCTATGCTTACTTCAAGCTCAACGAGGGTGTTGGCAACGATTTCAAGGACGCTCGCGAAGGCAATGAGAACAAGGGAGCCAAATCAGCTTCTAGCGATGGCGACGTAGAATGGACTAAAAATGTTCGTATCGATGGTAAAGAAAAGTAGACAATAATCTCTAACGACAATCTAAAATGAAAAAGAATATATTTAAATCCGCTCTTCTGGCTGTGTCGACAGTATTATTGTTGACAGCCTGCGAGAGCGATCCGGAAGTGGGAAGCACGCTCTATCCTTCAATGACAGACGCATCTACCCCCGTAGCCTATATTGACAATCACTCTTATGTGCCAAAAAATATTCAAGCAAACATCTTCGTGCAAAAGGGTACATCGACGGAACTTGACACCGATGGTTGCGAACTGAAGTTTAAAATACACCTTACTATAGCTAGCAACAAAGACTTGGTCTTCAATCTGAAACAAGATAATGCAAAGATTCCACAGGCTTATGCCGAGAGTCATGAGGCACTGAAGGAAGATGCTTTCACTGTAGCAAAAGGCACTGTGACGATCAAAGCCGGCAAACTAGAGTCGGAAGATGAATTTGATATCAAGTTGGACGCAGCCTCTAAAAGCCTGATTGGAGTAGAAGATGGCAAAAAGATGATGGCAGCCTTCACTGTAGAAGCGCCTACCGAGGTGACTCTCAGTGAGAAATACAATGCTTATTGCTGGGAAGTAAGCAAGAAAATATTCTGGGTAAATCCCAAGGGATCGACCAAGGGTATGGAACAACTCGACGTTAACACCTATGATGTGAATGCCGCTAGCTACGGTAATATCGGCCCAAATTTAAGCGATGGTAAAGATGATTCCTATCAACAATATATGGTAAGCAATTCATCTACATCTTATTTAAAAATAGATTTGAAGAAAGAAACCGATATCAAGGCCTTGCAACTGACCCCTTGCGGTTCCTCATTCTTCGGTGATCTCAACGAATTATTTGTTCGCGAGATAGAGATTTTCGGTTCTACTGCTGACAAAGGCTTATTCCAAATGACTGATGCCGACATGGTACAACTAGGTGTAGCCACATGTCCCGCCATGCCCAAAGGACCAAATGATAAATGGGATATTGTATTCTATGGTCCACAGAAAGTTCGCCATATATGGGTAAGAATGGTATCGGCTTTTTCAGATAGCAGTTCCGCTTTTATCAACGAATTGAGAATCTTTAAATAAAAAGTTTGAAAGACAAAAAGGTAATTATGATTATTATAAATAAAGATTGTTGATTTCGGGTAATCATCTCTGGTTTTAAGGTAGAGGGCATATCTATATGATATGCCCTCCTTTTATTTTTTTACTATTCAGACTATTGGTTTATACTTGGGAACCAATAGTTTTATCATTGTCCAACCTATCAGATAGGCCACGGCGCAGATACAAAAGACTATCATATAGCCGCCCGGCTTACCTTCAAAACCCATAAAACGGAAAGCCGAACCTTGCTCCGCTGCATAGGTAAAGAGCAAGCCGGAACCCTTATTCAACATAAAGCTGCTCACGCCACCAGCCATCGAGCCAATACCGGTAATCGTCGCTATAGTCGATTTAGGGAACATATCGCCAATTGTAGAATATAGATTGGCCGACCAAGCTTGATGCCCTGCTCCTAGCAATCCTATGATGATAGCAGCCCACCAAGCACTCATCGTACCCATAGGTTGCGCCAATAATCCCAAAACAGGGAAACAAGCAAATATCAGCATGGCCCGCATGCGACCGGCATAAGGATTCATCCCCTTCTTATCTACAAAGTAAGTAGGCAGATAACCACCCCCGATACTGAGCACGGTACAGATGGCATAGAGTGTAAAAACGAGCGCAATACCCATCGATGAGTCCGAAGTATAACCATATTGGTCGGAGAAATAGGCCGGCGCCCAAAACAGAAAGAACCACCAGACACCATCAGTTGAGAATTTACCAACAAAGAATGCCCACGTTTGACGATAGGTAAAGCACTTCCAAAAGCCAATAGGTTTCTCGCTTGTCTGCACACTTTGTGTTGCGCTAGGGAGCGTCTCATCATCTTGTTCTATATAAGTCAGCTCGGCTTTATTCACATATTGATTGCTTCGGGGCTTATCATAAAGCCATATCCACAGCCCCATCCACACGAACCCAAGCATACCGATGATGACAAAAGCCATCTCCCACCCCCACGCACGAGCCAGCAATGGGATGGTAGCCGGAGCTGCCAACGCCCCTACAGAGGCTCCACTATTGAAGATGGAAGTAGCAAAAGCCCGGTCTTTCTTAGGAAAATACTCTGCCGTCA
The DNA here is from genome assembly GCF_000762865.1 of Prevotella sp. S7 MS 2. Classification (NCBI taxonomy): domain Bacteria; kingdom Pseudomonadati; phylum Bacteroidota; class Bacteroidia; order Bacteroidales; family Prevotellaceae; genus Prevotella; species Prevotella sp. S7 MS 2. Next base: position 27,419 of record NZ_JRPT01000040.1, read on the forward strand.
CCTTGATAGCAGCCGGAAAATTCCCCCCTTCGCCGACAGCAAGAACGAGTCTACAGGCTAGAAACAACCACACACTGACAGTAGCCAAAGCCACCGCCGCATCGCTTCCATACTGTATAAGAGCCAACTCTTCCATGCTATTATACCCTTCAATGTGCATGGCCAGCCAACCACAACCGGCATGAAGGATAGCTCCGGTAGACCAAACAAGAATAGCAATGAGATACCCTCTCTTCGTTCCCAACCAGTCTATGAGCTTTCCGGCAAATAGGTTTGCAATGGCATAAAAGATAGAAAAACAACCGGTAATGGTACCGTAGTCATTATCGGTCCAATGAAATTCGGGAGCAATAAAGTCTTTCCAAGTGAGCGATAACACTTGGCGATCTAAATAATTTACTGTTGTTGCCAAGAACAGCAAGGCACAGATGACCCAACGAAAGTTAGACATCCGGCCTGTTTTCTGTTGCTTCATATTATTAAGGTTTTAATTATATCGTGTTTAACAAGTAGCTATTATCTTTCAAAAAAGCCCTATCAGTCTTGGAAGTAGATACGCTTCACTCGTAGACTGATACCGGTAAGCACCTCATAGGGGATAGTATCAAGCACATCGCTCAGCACCGTTACCGGCAGATGATCACCGAATATCTCGACAGTATCGCCTTCCTTGCAGTCTATTCCCGTCACATCTATCATCGCTACATCCATACAAATGTTGCCGACATAGTATGCTTTCTGCCCGTTGACAAGGCAATAACCATGTCGATTGCCCAAGTGACGATTCAAACCATCAGCATATCCGATAGGGATAGCAGCTATCACACTGTCTTTCTCTAACGTTCCCTTACGGCTATAGCCCACCGTTTCATCGGCCGGAACATGGCGTAGCTGTAGTATTGTGGTCCTCAGTGTGCTCACATTGTTAATGGTTGCGTTGTCACGAGAGTTGATTCCGTAGAGCCCTAGTCCCAATCTACACATGTCGAGTTGACGGTTCGGGAAGTGAATAATGCCTGCCGAATTATCTATATGTCGCAAAATCTTATGCTCAAAAGCATCTTGCAACTGCTTGCTACCTTCTTCAAAGAGAGCAAATTGAGCAGCAGAGAAACTATCAAAGTCATCACTATCCGACCCAACGAAGTGCGAAAACACCGACCGAGGGATAATAGCATTTTGGTGTTTTAGGCGATCTATGAGACGCGGCATGTCTTCACGAGGATTAAACCCCAGCCGATGCATACCGGTATCGAGTTTGATATGTACGGGATAACCGGTGATACCTTCTTTCTCAGCAGCCTTGATGAGTGCTTCCAACAGGCGAAAACTATAGACTTCGGGCTCTAAATCATAATCAAACATGGTCTTGAACGCCGACATCTCCGGGTTCATGATCATGATATTGCTCGTGATTCCATTCTTGCGGAGCGTCACTCCCTCATCGGCAACAGCCACGGCCAGATAGTCCACACGATGGTCTTGCAATGTCTTAGCTATCTCCACACTCCCCGCTCCATACGCATCGGCCTTAATCATGCACACAAGTTTGGTCTCCGGACGCATGAATGAACGATACCAATTCAAGTTGTTCACCACCGCATTCAGGTTTACTTCCAAGATAGTCTCATGCACTTTCTGCACCAAGAGTTCCGTCAATTGGTCGAAACCAAATTGGCGTGCACCTTTCAACAGAATCACTTCGTCGCGCAAACCATGGAACACATCACTGTGAATAAATTCTTCGACATTCTCAAAGAAATACTTTTCGCCCACAGCTATCACATCCGCCTGCTGCAACAACTGCGGACCAATACCGATAAACTTCTGTACACCACGCTCCACAGCCATGTTCGACACCTCTTGATAAAGCAACTTGGGCTGTTCACCACTTTGGAATATATCGCTCAGAATCAAAGTTCGGCGACGCCCTTGATGGTCTGGTCGACGATTCATAAAGTCGAGTGCGATGTCGAGTGAGTTTATATCCGAGTTGTAGCTATCATTAATAAGCGTGCAACCATGCTGTCCTTGTTTCACTTCCAAGCGCATAGCCACCGGTTCGAGAGCCGCCATCCGCAGATTCAAATCCTCCTTTGACACACCAAGCAGTAAAGCCACAGCTGCCGAAGTGACACTGTTAGCCACCGAAGCGTCGTCGATGAAAGGCAGTTCATACTCTCCTTGCTCCGTGCCATGGAACACATACGATACACGAGTAGTAGTCTCTCCTTTCTCCACCTTATTTATATAGAGGGCAGCCTGCGGATTCTTCATGCTCCAATCAGTCTTCTCACCCTTATATTCTGATTCCGCCAAGCAACGCACAACGATGTCGTCGTCTGAACAATAAACCACATTCTGCGCATCATGGAACAACTTCAACTTCTCCATGCACTTCTCTTCCATCGACGAGAAATTCTCTTGATGAGCCAATCCTAAACTGGTGAGCACCCCGATAGTAGGCTGAATAATATCGCCCAAAGCCAACATCTCGCCCGGCAAACTAATACCTGCTTCAAAGATACCTACTTGTGTCTGTTCATTCATCAACCATACCGAGAGTGGGACACCTATCTGCGAGTTGTAACTACGGGGACTACGTGTCGTCATTAGTTGTGGAGATACCAGTTGGTAGAGCCACTCCTTCACCATCGTTTTACCATTGCTACCAGTAATTCCGACGATAGGAATATTAAATTCATCGCGATGACGCTCGGCCAAACGCTGCAAAGCTTCCAATGAGTTGACCACTTTCAAGAAGTTAGCATCAGCATATTGCTGTGCAAAATCATGCGGTACATGTTCTACAACAAAGTTGCGAACACCGCGACGATATAATTCCGGGATATAATGATGTCCGTCGTTACGCACGGACTTCAATGCAAAAAACAAGGTTTCTTCAGGGAAACAGAGTGAACGACTATCGGTTAAAACGAATCCGATGTTTGCTTCATGTTCTCCAAAACGACGCGCACCTATCAGTGTGGTTACTTTTTCAATAGTATATGTCATCGTATGATGTGTTGAATGTCTTGTATACAGCTACCATTAAAGGCAACTTAGCTTTTGCAAAGATAATGCAAATGAGCGCAATGAGAATTTATTCCCAAATTGCCGAGTGCAG
>NZ_JRPT01000041.1:0-13747 GCF_000762865.1 Prevotella sp. S7 MS 2
CAAATTGCCGAGTGCAGCTTATCTTATGCAAAGATAATGCTATTCAAAGACAAATGAAAATTTATCATTGATTTGTTGACACCAAGTTTATTCCTCAACATTGGTCAGTCGGTTAGTAATAACCTACATGGTTGTCACACTTCCTTTGCCAAAAGGGCAAAAAAAAATTGATTATCATCACGACAACCAATCTTTTATTAACCTTAATAATCTAATACCATGAAAAACACGATGCAAAGATATATGGTTTTTGTATACGTTCCAAATATTTCATGGCATTTTCTTCTATATATAACATCTTTTTGATTTAAATCAATTTATTTCAATCTAAATCGGCACATATACTGCTCTGAAGAGCTAACCTGCTTACCATCTTTTCGGGCGGGTGTCCACTTAGGCATCAGACTCACCACCCTTATCGCTTCATTTATAAGCGCTTTGCGAGCCTGAGCAAGTTGTTCTTCATTTGCACCGGCCGTACCATTCTCACCGGCATCAGCTTTTTTATACCCTGTTATAATCATATCGTTCTGCAAAATTGCTTTTTGTGTTGGGACATAAACTCCCTTCACATCTACAAGACTACCATCATCCCCTACCGTAAAAGTAACCTGCACATTACCTTCTACGCCATTATCTCTAGCAACAATAGGATATTTGAGATGCATGGCCAAAAACTTCATCATTTCATCATGGCCTCCCATATATTCCGCCTTGGATTTCTGTTCATCAGAAACAACACACTGAACCACATCTTCCACCTTTTTTGCTTTCACCAGTTTGCGCATTTTTGTTTTCTTCTGTCCATCGGTAAAGTCCGATAACGTAGTTTTTCCACCCCTCTCCATATTCTGGAAGTCATTTGAAACCATTCCTTTACTCATACTTTGTGACTCACCAACAAGCTTATCTACTTGTTGATTCAATTCTGGAGTGGCAAAAGCACTGAGTGCAATCGATGCCACCAACACTACGTACAAACCTTTTGTACGCATCCATGGGTTAGATTTCTTACGTAACATCATTGTAATTCTTTTTGTTAATAGACTGTGATTAAAACTATTTGCAAAGGCATAAGGACTTGTCCCCACTGCCTTACGAATCAATAAATACTGGTATCGGGAACCCTCTATACCACCGGCAAGCACCGCATCATCGGCCTCATACTCGTGTACATCGCGTAAAGAAGTACCCATAATCCACGCCAAGGGATTAAACCATTGTACCGTTTGCACCAAATTCAACAGCAGTATGTCCCATGAATGGTACGCACGCACGTGTTCGCGCTCATGGCATAAAATCGCATCGGCATCATTCTCATAATCAGCCTGACTGATAACGATACTGTTAAACCAACTGAAAGGAGACACATCATCGGCATGGCAGAACAGTCGGATACCGTCTTTCACTTCGGTCCAAAGTACACCTTGATGTATTTTTCGATAGAGCATGCCCAACTGGAACATCTTAATAAGCAGAGTTATCGCAACACCGATTATATATAGATAGCCAATTATACCCCACCAATTGACAGACACCGATGTGGGCAATCCTACCGTATTTCCAGCATCAGTAGACTCTACCACCACTCCACTCCCCGACTCCAGATACACACTGACGGCATAATCGCCCCACGAGATAGCCGGGATATTAACCCAAGGAAGCACCAAGGAGAGTAACATCACAAGGATAAGCATCAATCGATTGAATCGAAAGAACGACTCCTTCTTCAAGAGCAACATGTACGGAATGTACATCAAGCTCAAATAAACCACAGATTTAATGACGTAGCTCAGCATCTTTAATCATCTGAAGTAATTTCTCTATCTCACTAACACTAATCTTTTCTTCGCGTACGAAGAAGTTGACCAAAGAACCAACCGACCCACCAAAGAAGTCGGTCGTCACTTCATCCATCACTCGCGAGGTGTACTCTTCTTGACTAAGCAGCGGCTTGTAATACAAAGCTTTGCCCATATCGAGACGCTTCGACTCTGATAAATACCCCTTGGCTGTCAATATTTTCAAGAATGTAGCAACCGTTGTGTATGCCGGTTTAGGCTCTGTATACCTCGCCAATATATCTTTCACGGTAGCTTCATCCCTTATTTGCCAAAGTATCTTCATCACATCCATCTCGCTTTTCGTCAAGACCGGATATTCTTTTTTACTTCTATTCATATCTACGAAAGTTTTAGTAATCACATCGCAAATATATACTAAACTTTTCGTAATTACTCTTTTACACTCTCAAAAACTGCCAAACATTAACTTCTATATTTAGTAATGCACCGCCATATTTTTAGTAATTAACAAGTATATGAATGTTATAAACTCTATAACGCTTCACTTGAAGCTAGCTGCAAAGGTTCGACAATATCGCTGCATCGCCTCTTCAGCAGTGCTGCCTAGCCTACTCAGCAACGTTGCCAAGCCACTGCAATGAATTCATTAACTGGCAAATAGGACGACAAATAAGCAATCTAATGACCCATACACAGCTACATGGCGAGGCTATTAAAATGTACAACAAATAGTAAACAAAACAACATAACAGTTTACCTTTATGGAAAACCAAACTCATACAATTTAAAACAAAGTTTTCCATTTTATTTTTCAACTAACTGAATATCAAAGACTTGACATATTTTAACACGACAAAAGTTTCCCAAAACGAATTTCATATTAATAAATAAGCTATCTTTGCAAAAGCAATCAACTAACAACATAAGAACATTTAAAATACACTATTTACCCTATCATGATACAAACGGTTGTAAAGAGAGATGGTCGCATCGTTGGATTCAACGAGCAGAAGATTAGTGCGGCGATTCGTAAGGCCATGCTTCACACAGAAAAAGGAGAAGACGAAGCACTCATTGTCAAAATCACCGACCATGTAAACTTCAAAGGCAAGGCACAGATGACCGTAGAGGATATTCAAGATGCCGTAGAAAAAGAGCTGATGAAGAGTTCTCGTAAAGACGTTGCGCAGAAATACATCCAGTATCGTAACCAGCGTTCGATAGCTCGCAAGGCTAAGACACGCGACATATTCTTGGACATCGTCAACATCAAAAGCAACGACGTGACGCGCGAAAATGCCAACATGAACGCCGATACACCGGCTGGAATGATGATGAAGTTTGCTTCAGAAACAACAAAACCGTTTGTCGACGATTACTTGTTATCAGAAGAAGTACGCGAGGCCGTACAGCATAACTATATCCATATTCATGATAAGGACTATTACCCTACCAAGTCGCTGACCTGTGTACAACACCCGCTCGACATCATTTTGAAGCACGGATTCACCGCAGGGCATGGCAGCTCGCGCCCGGCTAAGCGCATCGAGACGGCTGCCGTATTGGCTTGTATCTCACTGGAGACATGCCAAAACGAGATGCACGGTGGGCAAGCTATCCCAGCCTTCGACTTCTATCTCGCTCCCTATGTACGTTTATCGTACCAGCAAGAAGTGAAGAATTTGGAGAAATTGTATGGCGAAGACTTCTCCGCGCTTTACGATGCAGAGATAGACGACTACATCAATCGACCTCTCGACGGCCTACAAGGAGCAGAGCGCGTAAAGCAACATGCCATCAACTCTACTGCCGGACGTGTACATCAGGCCATGGAAGCATTCATCCATAATATGAATACCATCCATAGCCGTGGAGGAAATCAGGTGGTATTCTCGTCTATCAACTACGGCACCGACACTTCGGCCGAAGGTCGTTGCGTGATGCGCGAGCTACTCATCTCCACCTACGAAGGCGTGGGTAATGGTGAGACTGCTATCTTCCCCATCCAAATATGGAAGAAGAAACGTGGCGTAAACTATCTGCCCGAAGACCGTAACTATGATCTTTACCAACTGGCATGCAAAGTAACGGCTCGTCGTTTCTTCCCGAACTTCCTGAATTTGGATGCTACTTTCAATCAAAATGAAAAATGGAGAGCCAACGACCCCGAACGTTATAATTGGGAAATTGCAACCATGGGATGTCGCACTCGTGTGTTTGAAAACAGATATGGAGACAAGACATCGGTGGGACGAGGCAACCTTAGTTTCACCACTATTAATATAGTAAAGCTCGCCATCGAATGTATGGGTATCGAAGACAAGGCAGAACGTATCAATAAGTTCTTTGCCAAGCTCGACGGTATGCTTGAGTTGACGGCCAAACAACTAGACGAACGATTCCAATTCCAAAAGACAGCTTACGCCAAGCAATTCCCATTACTCATGCGTTATCTATGGACCGGTGCCGATCATCTCAATGCCAACGACACCATAGAGAGCGTCATTAACCAAGGAACTTTGGGTATTGGATTCATCGGATTGGCCGAATGTTTGAAGGCATTGACAGGCCAACACCATGGCGAAAGCGAAGAGTCGCAGCAGTTGGGTGTAAAGATTGTCACCTATATGCGCGACCGCGTGAAAGATTTCTCAGAACAATACGGCCACAACTACAGTGTATTGGCCACACCGGCTGAGGGACTTTCGGGTAAATTCACGAAGAAAGACCGCAAGGAATTTGGCAACATTGAAGGCGTGACCGACCGCGACTACTACACCAACTCCAACCATGTACCGGTATATTATAAATGTTCGGCTCTGCATAAGGCTCAAGTAGAGGCTCCTTATCACGACTTAACACGTGGCGGCCACATCTTCTACGTAGAGATAGATGGCGACGCGACGCACAACCCACAGGTAATTATGAACGTGGTAGACATGATGGACAAGCTGAATATGGGCTATGGCTCGGTGAATCACAACCGTAATCGTTGTATGGACTGTGGTCATGAGAATGCCGATGTCAATTTGGATGCATGTCCAAAATGCGGTAGTCATCACATCGACAAGCTGCAACGCATCACCGGTTACCTCGTTGGTACAACCGATAGATGGAATCAAGGGAAATTGGCCGAGCTAAACGACCGCGTTACCCATATTGATACTCCAAAAGAATGATAAGTGTTTTAGACATCATACACGACACCACAGTAGACGGACCGGGCTTTCGTACCTCCGTCTACTGTGCCGGTTGTCCGAATGAATGTCCCGGTTGTCACAACCCACAATCGTGGGACATCAACAGCGGAACACCTATGACGACCCAGCAAATCATGCATGAAATCACGCAAGACCCATTTGCCAACGTCACATTCTCAGGTGGTGACCCTATGTTTCAAGCCGAAGGATTCTTGGAATTGGCACTGGCTATTCGACGCGAAACGAATAAAACAATTTGGTGTTTTTCGGGTTTTACTTTTGAAACCCTACAAAAAAAAGAGCACACTCGTGCGCTCTTAGAACAAATAGATGTATTGGTGGACGGCCCATTCGTGCAATCGCTACGCGATACCGACCTATTATTCCGCGGCTCATCCAATCAACGACTCATTGATGTACGCCGCTCTCTGACGGCCGGCAGTCCGATATTATTCGACTACCAACCATATCCCATAGCTATTTAATCATAAAAGAACGTTGCTTCAACCAATATCCGAAGAAACGATGAAGCAAGGTATTCAGTGCCGTCTTCACACTACTGACAGCCTTTAGTTTATAACCATTCACAAACAAATGGCTGAATGGCAAGGCCACACACCCTTCCGCAGCTATCGCTTCCAGTAAAGCTGCCTGCCCGGAACATACTATGTATAAGCGTTACGTAAATTACGTTGCGTAACGTACGCAATTTATTTGAAACCGCAAAATTTAAGGAATGATTCTGTTTAAAAGGCTATTAAACAGAATAAAATATTGGAATGAACTACTATAAATCATACTTTTGACGGAAGGCCTGTTCTCGTTCTTGCGCCTGTTTCAAGAACGATTGGTATTCAGGAGTATCACTATTGAATGGACGATGAGCCAAAGCTTGCCCTATCGGTCGCCATTCTTCGATAAACTGAAAGGTTTGTTTGGAGAAGAAAGTCTCTCCAAAGCGCTGCCAAATATACGATACAGCTTGGTCACTGGGATGCAACATATCTTCACTATAGAAACGATAATCGCGCAATTCATCGTTCATCAACTCGTAAGCCTCAAAATACGTGACGCATTCGGGCATGGTCTGAACGAGTTGATGGGCTGCCAACAAGAGCGTAGATTTAGATAGTTGACTGCCATGATAACCATATTTGCGGTAGCGAATAGGACTGACAGTCACAATAACATGTACCTGTGGATTCTTCTTCGTAAGCAGTTGAACAGCTTTCCGCAAATAATCCGTACACTGTTCTACACTCAATTCCTGCTCATCGAAAAGTATTTGTGGCCGCTTCTGACAATTATCGACTATCTCACCGGTCTCTTTCAACACATACACATGATTGGTACCGAGCGTAAATACAGCCACATCGGGCACATCACCCTCATATCGCTGCACAGTATGAAGGATGCTCGCGGGATTGTACATCACGCCAAACGGATTGACGACCACACGGAATTGCGAATCGGCAAAACGTCGACCGATGTTCTCGGCAAAGCATGAGCCAACGAAAAAGAGACGATGGCGTGGCTCAATGGTCCACGCCGAACGTGCTATATCGACTTTCGTTTGAAGTTCCATACATTCTAACTACGACTCACCTGCAGACCTGTAGTACTGAGACTCATATCCACGAAGCGGGCATTAGAGTTCAGACGATGGTCGTTGAGTATCTTCTTGATACGCGCAGCTGCCTCCGGATCTTTCGCAACCATATAGAGATAACCGCCTCCACCGGCTCCCGGCAACTTATAACCTAGACACAAATCGTCTATCAAAGCTGTTAGTTGAGCCACCTCGGCAGGATTTGTTCCGGCATCGAGTAGCTGATTCTGTTGCCAAGTGTGGCGAACCAACGTACCCATTGTATTGAATTCCTGTCTTAGCAACGCCTCGTACATCTCCTTGGTGTGTTCCTTCATGCGACGCAACAGTTCTATCTCATCGTGCTGATTGAGGAACATACGACGTACAATCTCACCCAATATGGTCTTTGCCGTGCGCGTAATACCCGTATAATATAATAGGTGACAAGCCTTGTATTCGGGTTGTACGAAGAGGTCGTTGGGTAAATAGCGTACATCAGGCGTCTGTTCAAAGCCTCTATCGGTTTGCAATAACTTCACTCCTTGAAGCAAACCACCAAACTGATCTTGCCATCCGCCACCCGTAGTAAGCAACTGTTCGAGCACCAATGTGCGTCTACCAATCTCGCTCTTATCCCACAACAGACCGCAGAAATCATTCAATGCACCCAAAACAGTAGCTGCAAGGATGCTACTTGTACCCAATCCACTGCCCGCAGGAATAGCAGACAGCATCGTAAGCTCGATACCGCTACCAAACGCACCAAGCTGTTGTTCGAGCGAAGCAAAACTTTCTTCACCATAAGAAGGATGGAAACCGGCCAAAGCCAAAGCAGCTTTCGGGATGGAGAACGGACTTCCCACGTGGTTGAAATCGCCCAATTGCTCGTACGTAGTAATCTCCTCGGCCGCACCAAGGTCGATACTTCGCAAGATGATATGGCGCTCCTTGCAAGGCTTTACATAGGTTTGCAAAGGCGGTTGACCGTTCAACTCTATGGCAAGATTTATAACTCGACCGCCTTCCATCAAACAATAAGGAGGCGTATCGGTCCATCCGCCGGCAATATCTATACGCACCGGACTACGTGCCCAGACGATTTGATCTTGATAAATGGTGGGATGTGGGCGCTGACCAGCCGCAGCTACCTGATCCATTAAACCTTGGCGTAACAATGAAAAAGCCTTTTCACCTTGTTCACTGTAACCCTGTTCTCCCTTCAAACGATGCAACTCGCTGCGGAACATCGCGTCATGAATACGCGTCATCAGCGGTTCTTCACCCGTCAATGCAGACGGTTCAGGCAGATTAGCATCCGCATATTCCTTAGCAGCATCCTCTAAATCCACTTGATAAAAAACACTATGTTCATGATTACGGGCCAATGCCGGCCAGTTATCATTACGGAATGAGCGGCGTTGCGCAAAGAGTCGACGCAGATTAGCAACCGCAGAAATATCCTCGGCACTCATCTTTCGACATCCATCAAAGAGTTGTTGAGCCTCTCGACTCGCATCCAAGCCAAGCATATAGCGCAATACCACTCCTATATCCTCTACCGAATCAACCACCGGGAACATCGGTGTTTGCTGTAATTCTCCATCAAAACGGTCTTGGAAACCATAGGTACGAACCACGTATTGCGACTCTCCAACAGGCACAACGTCTACACATTGTCCGGCTTTCAACGTTAGTTCAAAATCATTTTCGGGCACACCGGTGATAATATGTTCGTGAGACAGCGTCCAATGCGAGCCCACACAGCTATTCTCTACCCACAGATTCTGGTTTTCAGCGGTCAGTTTTACATGCAACAGACAGTTCTGTACGAACATTGAAGGATGCGGTTTGCGTGAGTGATGCATGATTTTACGCTGGTCGTTCTCCAAATTTTGAACGGCCAAAGTAGAAGAAAGAAGTTCGTGAGATGTCCCAAAATGGTAGAATTCTCCACCCGGTAACGGCAAAACAGCGACTTTCAATTGCGCTATTTCTTCGTCAAGCATCGTTGGATGAGTACCCAAACAGCAACCGAAATCGCTATACATGTCATAGTTGACAAGCTTTCCATCCTTCATCGAACGCTTCATCATCAACTCGATAGCACGGTCGCTGAAAAGCCAAATACCAGTATCCGTGAGATAAAAATATTCCTTCAACAAGCCGTTCAACGTCTCCACTGACGGCTTTTGCAGCATACATTTCATCACACCGGGTGTCTGTCGAGACGATACAAAGACTCCGTGGTCTTTCGCAATGCTTGAATCAAGCCACAGTCCATAACAAACGACGTCGGCATCAGGTATTTCCTGCAATGGCTTCGTGGCACGAATATACACGTCACCACTTACTATCATGGTGTGAAGATGCTCCGGAGCAGCCTCCATTATACGTTCATAGAGAGGTATTTGCAGTGACAACAGGTCTTGAGAAAGGCGCTGTCCACGTTCCCAACGGAACACGGGAATAGGCGTAAGAATCTTTCCGGAAGGCGCATACGAAGGCAATCGACGGCTTTGTCCGCCGGCATGGAGCAGCAATCTATGCTCACTGCCGAGCCATTCGTGCATATCTTGGCCTTGTGCCCACGCTTCATGGCAAGCTTGTAACAACCACGTGGACCCACCACCGGAGCCTAACTTATGCCCAACAGGGTCGTTGGTACAAAACCATTCATCACGAGAATAACCGGTAAGGTCATGGAAACAACCTACCAAATTAGGAGGGAGCGAAAGGAGTTTCTTCATTTTTGTAGATTTTATCTCTTACAAAAATAAGAAAAAAAACTCACATTCGCCCCCTTGGAGAATCAGAAAATAAGGATTTCCTGTGTACTATTGTATTCTTATAAGGTCTTCAAAATCTCATCACAGAGTTCATACGACTTCACCATCATGCGTGGGATATGGAACGGTCCTTTGTAAAGATTACCCTTAGCAGGCTGTGCTACCGTTCCATCGCGATGCAAATAACCATACCATTCACCGAATTGTGCATCGGGGAAGTGGGCGTATGTCCACTCACTTATCTGACGATGACGGTACAAATATTCGTCATCACCGGTAGCCAAGTAAGCATAAAGCGAAGAGATAATGGTCTCACACTGCGGCCACCAGAACTTCATATCCTGCGAATAATCCTGTGGAGGCAAGTTCTTACAGTCTACAAAGTTGATAATACCACCGTATTGTTTATCCCATCCCCAGTCCCACGACCAGTTAAAGATGGTAAGAGCCATATCAGTAAGCTTCTTATCCCAACCACGATGGCGCGACTCTTCCAACAGGAACCAAGACGTTTCGATACAGTGACCGGGGTTGATAGCACGCGTCATATTGGTATCTACAAACTCACCATTAGGACCTACAGTCTCCAACAAAGCCTTAAACTCCGGATGTATGAAATATCTTTGCAATTTATCTATGGACTCATCAATCTGCTGAGTGAGCTTCGGATCGTCACAAACCTTTCGCAAACACGAGGCTACATTGATTAAAATCATCACAATGGAATGACTCTGGAGATTCACTTCCGGCTCAAATTTTGCTGGCAAAAAGCCCGGAGTATTGAGGAATCGAACAGCATCGGAGAATATATCCATTGCTCTTTGAGCATACTTCTTATCTCCTGTAGCCAAAGAATATTCCGACATAGCGATAGCGGCAAATGTCTCCGAGAATACATAACGACGCTTACGGAGTGGCGTTCCCTCTGCTGTAACAGAGAAATACATATGTCCCTGCTCATCGAAACAATGCTTCTCGATAAATTCCAAGGTGCTGGCAGCAGCATCCAACCACTGCTGATTCTTCTCTATATGATTGTATGCGTATGCACAAACAAAGGCAAAACGCCCTTGAAACCATACCGATTTCGTCGTATCCATCAGTGTTCCATCACGGTCTACACACGTATAAACGCCACCATTCTGCCGATCCCAACCATGTTCCATCCAAAATGGCATGATGATTTTTGTCAAATCATTCTTGTAAGAATTCGCCCAAAAGCTCAAATATTCCTTTTTGTCCATAGCTATATATTTTGCCTGCAAATCATTTTTTATGCGACATGATGCAAAATTAGTTCTTTTTGACCAAGATTCCAAAAGATTCTAGTATTTTATTTTATATTTAATCAAAATATTTATAAATTAACCCTTATTTCCAAACAAATACTCATTAAGTCGTTTTAACGAATCATATAAAGCGTTCTTATCATATAGTTTTCCACCGTAAAACACACCAATATCAGCAATTTTTCTTATTTTTGCATTGAGCAAACAATATAAAGATGTACCTTTTTATATATGGGAAGTACATCATAGGAATTTCAAAGCGTCAAGAAATGAGAAGAACAGCCTGCATCATAGCGCTATGCTGTGCTTGCTTCACAACCACACTTGCCAAGAGCGGTAACCAAAAATTAATCAAGGCTACCGACTCCAACATCCTCTATACAGGTAGAACAGCCCAACAAGCAGACGGTAGCGTCTCTTACGATTGGGTAGGTACCTACGTACAGACGCGCTTTACTGGTAATTCTATCGCCGTCAATATATCCGAAATCGACACCAGTTATCATAACATATTTATCGATAATCGCCTTATAGACAAGATAAAAGTATCGGGACGGGAGCCTCACAAGGTTGTGTTGGCAGAGAATTTAGGTAAAGGCACACACACCTTGAGATTGCAAAAGTGTACCGAAGGCGAGTACGGGTGTACTACTATCCACGGCTTTTACGTAGACAAGGGTGCTCAATTAAGTCCCGTAGCTCGCAAAAGCAGGATGATAGAAATCATCGGCGACTCCTACACTTGTGGCTATGGAACAGAGGGTAAGAAAGCCACTGAGCGTTTCAAGCTATCCACCGAGAACTGTAACAAAGCCTATGGTTGCATCATTGCTCGTTATTTCGATGCCGACTATGCCCTCGTAGCTCACTCCGGCCGAGGCATGGTGCGTAACTATGGCGACAGCGTACGAGTTTCAAAAGCTAACATGAGCGACCGTTATGGGCTTTTGTTCGACACCCATGGCACACAGGCTTACGACTTCAAAGCCTATCATCCCGACTTGGTCATCATCAATCTTGGCACCAACGACTTCTCACCCATTGCCATTCCGAGTAGCGCACAATACGTCGGTGCCTACGTCAAGCTCATCAAACGCGTCAAAACCAACTATGGAGACGTACCTGTACTTTGCATTCTCCCTCACTCGGCCAACATATATCTACAGGCCAATTTCAGAGAATTAAAGACCGCCATAGCCAATTTGCAGAAAGTATATCTCGCAGCTCCGATGCTCAACATCGTCAGTGAGGAGTTTGATACAGGCTCTGATTGGCATCCAAATTATCAAGGACAACAAAAAATCGCCATGACACTCATTCCTCAGATTTCAATGATAATGGGTTGGCAACTTAATACCGACATACAATGATTAATATCTTCCAAGACGAGAAAGACTCTAAAAACATGCTTATCAAGAACAAGATAGTAGAGTTTTTCATTCACAACGGCAACTCTACCAATACAGATTTGTCGAAAGAGTTGAATCTGAGCATCCCCACAGTCTCTAAACTCATCAATGATATGAGCGACGAGGGATTTGTACTAGAATATGGCAAGCAGGAAACTAGCGAAGGCCGAAAACCCATCTTATACGGCTTGAACCCCGATTCCGGCTACTTCGTCGGAGTTGACATGGGACAAGACTGTATCCATATGGGACTGATGAATTTCCGCGGGGAACTCATCAACCTGCTCATGGATATTCCTTTCCAATACGCCAATACGATGGAATCGCTCAACGACTTGTGTCAACACATCAACAAATTCATCGATTCCCTCGAAATTTCGCGCAAAAAGATTCTCAACGTCAACCTCAACATTCCCGGTCGTGTGAACTCTGGAACCGGCTATAGCTACAGTTTCTACAACGTATCTGAGGAACCTTTGACAGCCATATTGACTGAGAAGATTGGTATTCATACCAACATTGACAACGATACGCGTGCCATGGCCTACGGTGAATACATGCAAGGATGTGTGAAAGGAGAAAAAGATATCATTTTCATCAACATGAGTTGGGGACTTGGTATGGGCATCATCCTCGAAGGTCATCTCTATAAAGGCAAGTCGGGATATGCCGGTGAGATTGGTCACATGCCTTATTTCGACAACGAAATCATCTGCCATTGCGGTAAAAAGGGATGTTTGGAGACCGAAGCATCAGGCCGTGCGTTCTATCGCAAAGTGAAAGAGCACATCGAAGCCGGCGAAACCTCCATCCTATCACAAGACGGACAGACCGACTTCACCATGGAAGAGCTCATCAATGCCACTAATCGTGAAGACCCTTTGTGTCTGGAAGTGCTGGAGCAGATAGGTCTTAACCTAGGCAAAGCCTTAGCCGGTATCATCAACATATTCAATCCCGACTTGGTTGTTATTGGCGGAACGATGTCACAGACTGGCAACTTTTTGATGCACTCCATTGAGACCAGTGTGCTCAAATACTCACTCAATCTCGTCAATAAAGACTCTCACATCGTACAATCCAAGCTAAAAGAGCGTGCCGGTGTCATCGGAGCGTGTATGCTCGCCCGTAAGGTTGTGATTGAAGAGCAGTAAAAATAAAAGTCAGAAAGACTCCCCCTTGCCGTGTTATAATCTATATTCAAGGAGTATAGGGGGCAGTCTTGTCAGACTGGAAGTTAGTTATATACGCTATCCGGAGACTGTCTTCGCTATCGCTTGATAGTCCCCAGCTATTGAAAGGGTTGTTCTTCGGACAAGAATACACTCCAATACAGTCGCTCTTTATAAATCTTTTATAGTCTTTCATCCTTATTCTCTCATTTATCTTTTAACCATCCCTCTCTTTTTGAAAAGCCTCTCCCCAGCCATTATCTCCCTCGTTTACCATCGCACCGGCTACGCCGACAGCGACAATTCGGTCGATGACCAATGGTTCTCCAAAAAGAGAGGGAGAAAGAAATGAACCTTTTCCATACCACAACTTAAGAACTCATCAACTCAAAAACTTATAAACTAAAGCCTAAACTCGTCTACTTGTAAACTCTATAGTTCCTCCCTTCTCCCTTAAGAGAACTTGGATAGGGCTTATTTTGTACCATTTAGCTA
>NZ_JRPT01000042.1:0-43676 GCF_000762865.1 Prevotella sp. S7 MS 2
GGACTTGATTGCTTTATTATATTTACCATGATGTTATTCCATTCCTCCTCCTTCAGGGAAGGGAATAAAGTCTGAGACCTCTTTCCCAAAGTGTATCAACTCCCTCACAAGTGACGAACTGATGCTCGCCTTTGCCGGGTCGGCATAGAGAAGAATGGTCTCTACATCTCCTATTTGCTTATTGACATCGGCCTGTTCACGCTCATATTCAAAGTCTTTCAGACTTCTCACGCCCTTAATAATGAACTGAGCCTGCTCCCGACGAGCAAAGTCGACCGTCAAATCATTGTATGCTTTCACCTCTATCTTTGCCTCGTTGGCATATATCTGCTTGATAGTGTTTACCCGAACATCCGCACTATACATGTATTGCTTGCGTTCATTCACTCCCACCCCTATCGTAATTCGATCGAAGAGTGGCAATGCACGTCGCACAATATCATCATGTCCAATGGTAAAGGGATCGAAACTCCCTACGAATATTCCTGTTCTCATAAATATTTCGAAATAAAATCATGAGGCGTAAGCACCTCTAAAGCGGAGGCTTCATAATCCTTTATATTCCTTGTTACTATACAATCGGCTTGGGCTTGCATAGCAGAAAGATACTGCAAAGAATCTTCAAAGTCCTTCCAATCTAAGTATAGAGCCTCTAATATATATGAGGAACCGACCTCTACAATATCCACAAATTCCGTCAATTTCAATATTGCAGCGTTAAACTCCGCCCTATTATAATCTTTTCGAGTAATATAATTAATATTAGCAACGGACAAATCGGACATTAACATGATAATACCTTTACCCACACAAGACTTGAAACACAACCTTGAGTCCTTGGATAAAGGACCTCTTTCTAGCAGGCAATCCAGTAGGATATTAGTATCTAAGAAAACTCTCATAGGTATTTCTTTCTTAGAAAATCTTCTTTTTCAGATTTCCAATCATCCACTTTGCTCTTGGAAAAAATGCCAAACAACTTGTCTACACGCTCTAATTTCTTTTCCATTTCAACTTTAGAGTCATTGTCCGATCTACTCTTTTCAGCAGTTATAAGCCATCCTCTACTCTTAGCAACCTTATCTAAAAAAAACATATCCCTAAGAGGGACATTCAGTTTTATATTCAAACTTCCTTCCATATTATCTTTCCTCCATTTCCTTATTCCTATTGCACAAATATAACTGTTTCTCTAGAACAATGCAAGGATTTATTTAAAAACGTGCTATCGCATCAATAACCAGAACCGTAAACCCAAGATATGGGATAAAAAACAGAGATACGAAGCGACTTCATTTATCGGTCTCTACTTTTCACCCCTCTCTTTGGGAGAGGGGATGGGGGTGAGGTTCTATTCAAACAACCCCGGTGACATGATATCACCTTGATACGGATTGCGCCCCAAATGGTTGTAAGCAAGTTGTGTAGCCATGCGTCCGCGAGGCGTCCGCTTGATAAATCCCTCCATGATTAAGAAAGGTTCGTACACGTCTTCCACCGTTCCGGCATCCTCACCGATAGCCGTAGCAATGGTCGAAACGCCCACCGGACCACCGCGGAATTTGTCGATTATCGTCAGCAATATCTTGTTATCAATCTCGTCCAGACCATACTGGTCGATATTCAAAGCTCTGAGCGACAGTCGGGCTATATCGCTTGTGATGGTACCGTTGCCCTTGACCTGAGCGAAATCGCGCACACGGCGCAGCAACGAGTTCGCAATACGGGGCGTACCACGCGAACGACGCGATATTTCCACAGCTGCATCGTCTTCTATAGGCACGTCCAATAATCGAGCCGAACGCTTGATAATAATCTGCAAAGTCTCCGGATCGTAGTACTCCAAGTGCATGTTGATGCCGAAACGGGCACGCAACGGAGCTGTCAACATACCACTGCGCGTGGTGGCACCCACCAGTGTAAACGGATTTAAATCTATCTGTATGCTTCGAGCCGAGGGACCTTTGTCTATCATTATATCAATGCGATAGTCCTCCATGGCCGAATATAGATACTCTTCAACGACAGGAGACAAGCGATGAATCTCGTCAATGAACAGCACATCGTTAGGTTCGAGCGAGGTCAGGATGCCTGCCAAGTCGCCCGGTTTATCCAAAACCGGCCCACTTGTAATCTTGAATCCCACTCCCAACTCGTTAGCAATGATATTGCTCAGCGTCGTTTTTCCCAATCCCGGAGGTCCGTAGAGCAATGTATGGTCTAACGGTTCATTGCGGTATTTGGCAGCTTCAACAAACACTTCCAAGTTCTCCACCACTTTCTGCTGACCGTTGAAGTCAACAAAACGCAAGGGACGGAGCGCATTCTCGAAGTCCTTTTCTGCCGAGGACAATCTCTCTTCTCTGATGTCGAAATCTTCTGTCATGCCACAAAGTTACAGATTTTTCCCGATACCTGTCCGTTCTTTATTCAAAACCTTTGGTTAGTTCAATGATTCTTATCCCATAATACAAGTGATTCAGTAAAAGGATAGTTGTACTACTTGAACTCCCTACGGACGCGACATGTCGCACAACTGGCTCAACAAAAACCTCTCCCCACCCCTCTCCAAAGGGAGAGGGAGACAGAAATAGACCTTTTCTGTCCCACAACTAAAGAACTTATAAACTCAAGAACTCACAAACTAAAAACCTAAACTCATCTACTTGTCAACTCAAAACCTTGTCTACTTGTTTACTCGTTAACTTGTCTACTAAAACATGTGGCTCGGGGTGGGGCTCCTGCACCGCCTCTTCAGCATCGCTGCATGGGCTTTTCAACGATACTGCTACGGCTCGGCAGCAACGTAAAAGAGCCTCTTTTACAACACACTGATTATCAAACAGATAGACAATGTAGTTTAATACATTCCTATGAAGATTGACAATAGCCAGCTCGGAATGCTTGTAACATCGCAGAAAAGTGATAATTTTGAAGTTCGTACAACACAAGACCTCATAATAAAAGATTTCTGACAGAGACTTTCCTATCATAAGAAGCAATGAAAAACAGACTTTTAACAACAGCAATCGCCGTATGTATAGCCCTTGATATCGCTCATGCGCAAGAAGCAAAACTTACAGTACGCCCCATCGGACGCATCTTGATGGATGGCGAACTCTTCGATGCCAAGCATGAAAACAATCTGTTAAACGACGGATTTGCCATCTCCGACGCTCGCGTGGGCGTAAGTGCGAAATACGGAGAATGGGCTGCTGTCGTGGATATGGGGTTTGCTTACAACAAAGTAGGCATCAAAGATATATACGTAAAACGTCAGCTTGGCCTCAACAACTGGGTACAAGCAGGCTACTTCGTACATCACTTTGGACTACAAAGCGCTACAAGTACGTCGTTCAAAATTTCGATGGAAGAACCTTTATGTGAATCGGCGTTCGACAGCGACCGACTCCTTGGTCTCATGTACGCGCATAGCAAAGGACGATTTTTAGGTACATTCAGTTTCTTTTCGGAGACAGAAGCCATGAAGCTAACGTCCGAAAACTAGGCAACCAAGGCGTAGGAGCCATGACACGACTAGTATATCGCCCACTCCACGAAACAGGAAAGATATTGCAAGTGGGCATGTCGGCTGCCGTCATGTCGCCACAATACAGCAGCACAGACAGCCTCAACCACAAGCAATATACCTTAGCGGCCAACTTCCCTACCCGCATATCGAAGTTGAAAGCCGTTTCTCGCACCATCAACGAAGCACAAACGCTCTATAAATTCACCCCAGAACTATTGGCTGCTTACGGCCGATTAGCCCTTGAGACGCAGTATTACTACACACATATCAACCGCAAAGGCACACTACCGAGATACAAAGCAAGTGGCGTATACGCAGCAGTGCGCGACCTTATCAAAGGGCATGCCTATCAATATAGTAACTATGACGGATGTATCAGTACACCGGAGGGCGGAAATATGGAACTGGTGGCAGCGTATAACTACACCGACCTCTCCGACCACAAGGCCGGCATACGAGGCGGAAGAAGCAATGACTGGTCGCTGACCTATAATTACTACATCAATAAATACGTATTGGTGCGTGTTCGCGGATCTTATACGCGCACTACCGACCATGCCGGTTACGACGACAACGAAGTAAAGATACTGGAGACAAGATTGCAAATCAAATTTTAAAAGCCAAACTCAGCCATTCGTTCGGCAGCATAATGCCCCATGCGACGATAGCCTTCGGCATTAGGATGTAGCCAGTCTTCCTGACATTCGGGGATGAGTGCTTGAGGCTCTTTCGGATCGCTCATCAGCCTATCGAAGTCTATCACGCCATCAAGGTCTTTCGTGGTACGTATCCATTCGTTCACCGTCTCACGCGCAGCCTCATGGAATGGCGTATAGTAAGAATGGTTCTTAAATGGCGTAATGGTAGCTCCAAAGACCTTTAAACCGCGTGCATGTACCTCTTTAGCGAATTTGGCATAAGCCTCTATCATCTGCGCAGCCACCTGTTCGCTATTACCTCGGCTATGCCCGATGTCATTTGTTCCTTCAAAAATGATAACAGCTTTCAGACCGCGTTGCCCCATAATATCACGACTAAAACGCTTGATAGCAGGGTCGCCAAGCCCATATCCGAGAATCTCATTGCCTCCGATACCCAGATTCAACACGCCAAACTTCCCTCCCAATCGCTCGCTCATGATGTCGGGCCAGCGATTTTGATGGTTTGTAGTGCTGCCTCTGCCATCGGTAATGCTGTTCCCAAGAATGGCGATACTGCCATTTTCCACCCCATAGACGTCAATAGCATCAATGGTAAACCAGTAATCGGCTTTGGCAGCATAGGTAAATTTTGTGCGAGGTGTGGACGCTCCGTTAAGGATATATGACGTCGTGCGCGAACCGGGATGCCACGTGATGTCCTTGGAAGCTGCACCATAGTTAATGGTTATAGCTAGTCGCTGCAAGGGCTTCAGATTATATTGTACGGCATCCGACACCACCGAACGCCCCGGAGCGATGGTAACATTGCGCTTCTTAGCAAATTCCAGATAGCGAGCGGAATGAATATCAATGGTCGAAGAGTCGATGGAATTGGCTATATAGACCGACTTGATTTGCAACGGGCTCTTACTATAGGCGTTAGACAACTGTAGTCGCAGCGTGTTTCCGCCCAGCGACACGTGCACTATCTGCCGAATCGACTTGCTGGTAAGTTCGGTTTTCTCCGACATATTGTTCTTCGTGATAAACTGTGGAGCCGTGGCCCACGTGCCAACCCAACTGAATGTCTTCGCCATCTTCAACTGCTGTGCAGGTCGCTGGGCATGAATGGACGGCAGCAGCGCCATGCCGAGAACTAAAAGTATGTATAAACGTTTCATTGCCAAAAGCATAAAAAAGAGACGGTAGGCGTCTACCGTCTCTATATACTGACCTAATTACTTCTTAGGCCTTAATATCTTATTATATTCATCGGGCTGACTCAACAATCGGAGCGCCTCTTTCATCGTCTTATCAAACCGAAGATTGAACTTTATTTGGCCGGCCTGATAGTAATAAGCCGACACGATGTTGCGCCCAAGTTCCTGCATCAATTCAGCTTTATTCTTATCCAAGTCTTTCGCAATGTTATGACTAAGCTTCTTCTCCAAATTATCGAAGTCGGCTTTAGCGTCGTCGTAATAACCTTCAAACTTAGCTAGTTTCACCAAATTCTTCAGATATTTCTCGCTCTCACGGTCGTAGCTGAACTTGCTATTGATGACACGCTGACGGAAATCTTGCCAGTCTTGCTCTGAGAGTTGGAACTCAGTGGGTTGCGCAATAGTCGGATGTTTGGCGATATATTCCTGTTCATAGGTCAACATTTGTTCGGTAGAGTCGATAATACCTGCATATCCGCTACGGTTAGACAGGTATAATGTCAAGTTTGACAAGGTATCTGGCTTCACCTCTACATCCGGTTTGATGCCGCCACCATCGCGTACTTCGCGCCCACCGGCCGTATAAAAGACTTTTGTCAAAGAGTCGGGAATGTGCTCGGTATATTCACCACGCTTGCGATTATAGTTGATAGCTTGGATACAACGACCACTGGGAATATAGTATTTGTTGGTCGTCAACTTCATCATACCGTTGTACGGCATTTCGAGAGTCATCTGTACAAGGCCTTTACCATAGGTACGTGTACCCATAATCACGGCACGGTCGAGGTCTTGCAATGCACCGCTCGTTATCTCGCTTGAGCTGGCTGTGTGACCATCTACCAATACAACGATGGGCATCACGGTATCAAGTGGTTCCACCGTTGTGCGGTAATCGTGATTCGACGATTTCTGTTTACCACGATTAGAAACGATGACCTTGCCATTCGGCACAAAGAGATTGACGATGTTCACAGCCTCTTGTTCCAGGCCACCACCGTTGCCTCTGAGGTCGAATACCAACTGTTTCATGCCCTGACCTTTAAGGTCTATGAACGCCTTACGTACGTCTTTGGAGCACTTTTCGGTGAATGAATTCAGATTGATGTACCCCACACTCGGTGTCACCATGCCATAATAAGGCACGGCCGGCATCTGAATGGCACGACGAGTAATCTTCACTTTCGTCGTTTTATTGGTAGACGGACGCTTGTATGTAAGGATAAAACTCGTACCGGCTTCACCCCTGAGGTGATTACTTACATAATCATTGGCTTTTCCTTCCATTGATTCATTGTCAATAGAAAGGATGATATCCCCCTTCTTCAGGCCTGCTTCAGCAGCTGGCATCCCCTCATAAGGCTCGTTGATAACAACCTTTTTCAATTTAAAATTATAGCTGATGATGGCACCAATACCCGCATACTTACCTGTGAGAACCGTTTTAAATTCCTTGGTCTTATCTTCCGGATAATACTCTGTATAAGGGTCGAGCGAAGAAAGCATGGCATTGATACCATTGCCGATGACAGTATTGGCATCAAGCGTGTCTACGTAGAGCAAGTCTAGATTCTTGTAGAGCACATTGAATACATCAAGATTCTTTGCCACATCGAAGTTATGTTCCTTGCCACTCTGTGCCATTGCAGGGAGAGTTGCTAGCAACAAGAAGAGAGAAAGTATTTTCTTCATACTATTTATGCTTGAAATTTGAATTACAAAAGTACGATATTCCACCCGTATAGCCCTCTAAACAGATAAAAATTATCATATTTTAGACTTCTCGAATAATTTTATTCCCAAAAGTTTGGCAGTTTCAAAAAAACACAATACCTTTGCATCGCAATTAGAAAACAAGCTTCAATAGCTCAGTTGGTTAGAGCACCTGACTGTTAATCAGGGGGTCGTTGGTTCAAGCCCATCTTGAAGCGCAAAGAGGATTACCGCAAGGTAGTCCTCTTTTGCGTTATAAACAGTGTTGCCAAACACTTATAAAAGAAATTCCCCGAAAGCTCTTTTACGAACTTCCGGGGGATTTCTATAGAATATCTTACTTATTATCTTTTATATATTCACTCCCTCTACCCTGTTTAATCCTGTGGACTAAACTCCACATCGGCAGTGATATAGATAGTATTGCCAATGAAATCAGGAAGATATTGAGGTGCAATACCGAAATCAGAGCGATTTACCGAACCTGTAATTCTGAAACCGGCAACCTACTTCTTGGTCATTGGACTAGTGATAATGCCGAAGAATTGGACGTCAAGCGTTACTGGACGCGTCACTCCATGCATCGTAAGATTACCCGTCAGGCGACCACGAATCTTCTTAACCTTCTTGAGTCGTGGCTCTTAAACGTCAATGTAGGAAACTTCTCTACATCAAAAAAGTCGGCCGTACGCAAATGATTATCACGCATTTCTACGCCTGTATTGATGCTTTTCACCTGTGCCGTGAGACTTATTTGAGCATCACTATAGTCGGCTTTCGACGTTTTTGCAATAATATGAAAACTATCAAACTTGCCACGAACAAGCGAGACATTGGTATGTTTTACCTCAAACCCCAACTGCGAATGAGCCGGATCGTTGTTCCATATAGTCTGTTGAGCTGTGGCAATATTGCTTACCATGAGCAGTCCGAAAACCACTCAAAATACTTTTTTTATTCTGTTCATTTCCATTATCTTATTCTTTTATAACTCTCTAATTCTTGCATTTTGTATGACACAAAGGTAGAGAGAACATACGAATGAGGCAAGGAAACGAACAGAATATTATCTATTACGATATAAAATTACCACATTTGTGGTACGGAATCAATTCAGTTTCGCAGCCAAATAATCGAGAAAGGGGCGCAATACCTTAGCGGCAGGCTCGGCCGTACGACTACTTAGCTCGATTTCTTCGCCCATTCCATTGAGTACGTTGAACTGATAATGAGCATTATGCTCTATCTCTGCCACCGTCTTTTGCAACTTCTTCACCACCACAGCATTACGCATAGAGGGCTGCATATCTATCTGTTCAAGCAATTGAAGAGTGAGATAAGCCATATCACTCACCTTATTCATCCATGGATGGATGTCGGCATAGAATATACTATCAGACTCACAAGTAGACTTTTCCATCACATCTATCTTGCTACAAGCCTCCAATAGCTTCGTCATTTCGGCTTTTAAAGCATGGCTATCACCCGTCTGCTTATAGTCGTTGACCAACGATGCCAACGGCTCATTGTCATAATAACGAAGATATTGCGTGAGATATTCGAAAGCAGGAGCTTTCTCTTGCCCCACCACGGCACGCACAGCAGCTTTGAAATCGGCCTCGTTATCAAATCCGGCATTGTTCCATCCATAGTCGCCCACGCCGAAGAGAGCAATCTTGGAAGCTGCACCTTGCTGCATAGGATTAGAGATAAGCGCACTCGCACCCTTCAATTCCTTAGGCAGTGTAGCTTTGTTGTCAATCCATTTTTCATCGGCAAAGTTACCATAAGTGTCGCGAACAAAGAGTTTGGTCATATCGTTGTCGTTGCAAGGATAGTTCCACCACCAAGCAAGTCCACGTCCCAGCTCGCCCGAAACAATCTCCAAGTCCTTGGAATTAGGAACAGTCCACACTGCGGCTCCTGTGATATAGACAACCACATGCTTCGGTGTGTTGCCCAAAGCATTGAAGAAATTCTTGCGTTTATCCTCCTTTACCCACGAGTAAGCATAGAGTTGGGGTACGAAGTTAATCGGTTTCACCGTGTCGGCAGGCGCAGAATAATGGCGATTCCATCGGTTTTCGACAGCCTGTTGCACCTGTGTGAGTCGCTCGGCATTGAGCTTGAGCGTGGGAGCATCGCTCGGAACGCCCACGTCATCGACGAAAACACCGAACTGACGGACACCTAGTCCGTACATCAACTCAAACTTCTGCATAATCTTATCAATTACCGCCGACTCCTTGGGGTCGGTAAACGCCTTACCCGGATGGATGGCCCAGATGAAGTTTACTTTGTTCTGATGAGATACATTCACGATGTCGCGCATCATATCCTCGGACAGATAGCCGATAGACTTCTGCTGTTCGGTAATCTTTTTGGGGTAAGCCTCACCCCACTTCTGCGAATGATAAGGGTCGCTCTTGGCACCATACATATAAGTATTCATCTTATAACGTGCCATAAAACGGAATAAATCCTTGGTCACATCGGCATTGTAAGGCACACCATAGTATCCCTCGATAACGCCACGATACTGTATATCGGCATAATCATCAATACGAACGCAAGGCAAATTCTTTGTTCCACGGTCCAGTATCTGCTCCAATGAGGCCAGTCCACAGAACGTAGCATCGGTATTTTCGCCCAAAATCAACACGTTAGCACGCTTCTTGACGTCCCCAGTCAGCACGAGAATATGACGGTCGAACTTACCTTTGGCGGTAAGTACCTTACGGTCTACCTTGAACTTCTTAGCCATACGGTCGGCATACCCCTTAGCATTGTTCACGCCAAGATAAACCACAGAGAAGCCTACGGGAACCTTCTTGCTTTCAACGGCCTTTAATCCTTTGTCGGCAAGAACGCCCTTTGCCCGCTCAATCGTGGTCTTATCAATACCCTCATCGGCCATGATATACACTTTGTTCGTAAAAGATACCGTTCCTGCCATCGCTTTCTGACTGTGCGTAACAGGATAAATGGTGTAGACATTATCCGCCTTGCCCACCACCGCGGAGGCTGCAACGAACAGTGTCAACATTAGATGTTTGATGTTCATATATTTAGATAAATTGTTATTTGATTGCTACAAATATACAACTTTTTCTGCTTTACGACGGTATCCTACGTAAGTTATGGACATAAACCCATCACTTTTCATAATAAATAAAAAACTAAAGAACTCAAAAACTTAGAAACTCAAATCGCTGCAAGGTCGATGCAGCATTGCTGTTCAGGCTTTTCAGTATTGCTGAAGAAGCGGGACAGTTTCCTTGCCAAGCCCCTGCAGTAGCCGACGAATTATGAGTGAGAAGTGAAGAGTGGGGAATTTTGCGGAATAAGGGCAATAAAAAAGCCTCCCAAATCCGGCAGACTTGGGAGGCTCAATATAGTTAATGGGCTATTAATCAGCCAACTTTGCTACGATATACTCGCGATTCAAGCGAGCGATATTGGCAATGCTTTCATTCTTAGGACATACGGCTTCGCAAGCACGAGTGTTGGTACAGTTACCGAATCCCAGCTCGTCCATGCGTGCAATCATAGCCTTAGCACGCTTAGCAGCCTCAGGACGACCTTGTGGCAACAATGCCAACTGGCTGACCTTAGAGCTTACAAACAGCATGGCAGAACCGTTTTTACAAGCAGCTACACACGCACCACAGCCGATACATGTAGCACAATCCATGGCTTCATCGGCATTATCTTTCGGAATCAAGATAGCGTTGGCATCCTGAGCCTGTCCGGTACGAATGGTCGTATAGCCACCGGCCTGAATAATTTTATCGAAAGCTGAACGGTCTACCATACAGTCTTTAATAACGGGGAAGCCAGCAGAACGCCATGGTTCTACAGTGATAACGTCGCCATCGTTGAAGCGACGCATGTAGAGCTGGCAGGTAGTAGCGCCACGCTCGGTTTTTCCGTGGGGAACACCGTTGATATAAAGCGAGCACATGCCGCAGATTCCCTCACGGCAGTCGTGGTCGAAAACGAAAGGCTCTTGGCCTTCTTCTATCAATTCCTCGTTAAGAATGTCGAGCATTTCGAGGAATGATGTATCGTCAGGAATATCCTTCATTTCACGTGAATCGAAGTGTCCCTTGGCTGTAGGACCATTCTGACGCCAATATTTGATTGTGAAACTAATATTCTTTGCCATATTTTGTTATTTTTTTAGTTGACAAGTAGACGAGTGAACAAGCAAACAAGATGATGATGAAGACGGTATAGAATTTGAATTCATTTCTGAAAGCTCTTTACTAATGCTGTCAACATGTAGATAACCTCATTATTTTGTTTCGACATTTCGGTATATTCAACTTCAGAAACATATCGAAGTTCACGACTTATTATAAGCTGTGTTTCCAATTCTGCAGCCGATCCTAATGCTATATTCAAGAAGTTAATAGGCTCTTTCGGAAAAATTCGTCCATAGCCTTCAGCTATATTGGATGAGATTGATACCGCAGCACATTGCATTTGAGACTTCAGACCAAACGTTTCTTCCCTAGGGAATGTCTTGGTTAGCTCATAAATACTTTTAACTAGAGCAATACCTTTTTGCCAAGCTATTAATTCTTTGTGGTTACTCATGCTTTATACCGCATTTTTTCTCCAAACTCGTCGTTGAAAGATATACTTATATACTCATAAACTTGTCTACTTGTAAGTTCTTATACTTATAGACTTGTTAATTCGTATACTTGTCTACTCGTCAACTTATAAAAACTTAATTTTTATAATTTCGTGTTTGTACCTTGATTGCCTCATACTCCAAAGGCTCTTTGAGAAGCGCGGGAGCAGTGTGGTCATCGCTTTGATATTCCCAACAACCTACGTAGAAGAAGTTCTCATCGTCGCGCTTAGCTTCGCCTTCTTCGGTCTGGTACTCTTCGCGGAAGTGACCACCGCAGCTCTCATTACGAGAAAGAGCATCGTTGGCAATCAACTCACCCATGAGAATGAAGTCGCGCAAGTGGATGGCTTTATCAAGTTCGATGTTCAAACCTTCCTTGGTTCCGGGGATGAAGAGGTTGGTATCGAATTCCTTTCGAAGTTCTTTCATCTTCTCCAAACCGGTCTTCAAACCTTCGGCTGTACGACCCATACCTACGTACTCCCACATGATGTGGCCAAGTTCCTTATGGATAGAGTCTACAGAACGCTTACCCTGAATACCCATCAAGCGGTCAATTTCGTCGTTGACATTCTTCTCTGCCTCAACAAATTCGGGCAGATCGGTAGACAGACGAGGCCAAATTGCCTGATCGGCCAAGTAGTTCTGAATAGTATAAGGCAATACGAAGTAACCATCAGCCAATCCCTGCATCAGGGCAGATGCACCCAAACGGTTAGCACCGTGGTCTGAGAAGTTACACTCACCGATTGCAAACAAACCTGTTATAGAAGTCATGAGCTCGTAATCTACCCAGATACCACCCATCGTATAGTGGATAGCAGGATAAATCATCATTGGCTTGTAGTACTTCACACCGTTGATTTCATTAGCCAAATCGCCGGGGAATACATCGTTAATCTCTTCGTACATCTCGAAGAGGTTACCATAGCGCTGCATGATTTCGTCCAAACCTAGGCGGTTGATAGACTCAGAGAAGTCGAGGAATACGGCAAGGCCTGTGTTATTTACACCAAATCCCTTATCGCAACGCTCCTTAGCTGCACGCGAAGCAACATCACGAGGAACAAGGTTTCCGAATGCCGGATAGCGACGTTCCAAGTAGTAATCGCGTTCTTCTTCGGGGATTTCCCATCCTTGCTTGGTTCCTGCCTGCAATGCTTTAGCATCTTCGAGCTTCTTAGGAACCCAAATACGACCGTCGTTACGCAGAGACTCAGACATCAATGTCAACTTAGACTGCTTGTCACCGTGTACAGGAATACAGGTGGGGTGAATCTGAACGTAAGAAGGATTGGCCATGTAAGCACCCTTACGATAGCACTGGATAGCAGCTGTACAATTGCAACCCATAGCATTGGTAGACAAGAAATAGGTATTACCATAACCACCTGTTGCGATAACAACAGCATTAGCTGAGAATCTTTCAAGTTTACCTGTTATCAAATTCTTTGCTATAATACCGCGAGCACGACCATCTACGATGACAACGTCTTCCATCTCGTAACGTGTGAAGAGCTTAACCTTGCCCTTCTCTATCTGACAACTCAATGAGGAGTAAGCACCGAGAAGAAGCTGCTGACCGGTTTGACCCTTAGCATAGAATGTACGTGACACCTGAGCACCACCGAATGAACGGTTAGCTAACATACCACCATATTCACGAGCGAATGGTACACCCTGAGCAACACACTGGTCGATGATGTCGTTTGACACTTCAGCAAGACGATAAACGTTTGCCTCACGAGCACGATAGTCGCCACCTTTCACTGTATCATAGAACAAACGATAAATAGAGTCACCATCGTTTTGGTAGTTCTTAGCGGCATTGATACCTCCCTGTGCAGCGATAGAGTGCGCACGACGGGGAGAGTCTTGGATACAGAAGTTCAAAACATTGAAACCCATCTCGCCAAGAGAAGCGGCAGCACTGGCACCAGCCAAGCCTGTACCAACAACGATAACGTCAAGTTTCAACTTATTCTTAGGGTTCACCAAACGCTGGTGAGCCTTATAATTGGTCCACTTCTCGGCCACTGGGCCTTCGGGAATTCTAGAATCTATTAGTTTAGCCATAATCGAATTAGTTTAAAGTTAATAGGTTACGCAGCACAAAGACTGGGAGCACAACCAAATGCAAAGGCCAATACAACAACGAGGAAGCCGAGCATCAATAAGGTAGTATATACCAAACCGAAAACCTTCCAACGATTGAACCAAATCTTGCCATTAACACCAAGAGTCTGCATAGCGCTCCAGAAACCGTGTGACAAGTGGAACCAGATAGCTACAATCCAAATGACATACAGAACGACGAACACAGGATTAGCAAATGTTTCCTGAATCCAAGCAAATCCGTCAGCAGGACCATAGAGAGCCTCTGTACCGATAAGTTCGGCAAACATCATGTTGTACCAGAAGTTGTAGAGGTGCAGCAACAGCCCCAACAAAATGATGATACCGAGTACCAACATGTTTTGGCTGGCCCACTCTACCTTTTCAGGACGAGCAGTTACTGCATAACGCTCTTCGCCACGAGCACGACGATTCTGTGCCGTCAAGATGAAAGCATAAACGATGTGGAACACAGCCAAGGCTGCTAAACCGAGCGTAGCCACAATGGCATACCAGTTAGCACCCAGAAGTTCACAAATCGTATTGTAACCCTCTCCAGAGAACAGAGCCACAATATTCATGCACAAGTGGAATGTCAGGAAGAAGATCAACGCGATGCCGGTAACAGACATCACAACCTTCCTGCCAATAGATGAATTGATTAACCACATAAATGATTGAAATTTAATTATTTAACTGATTGAAAATATTTCCACAACTCATATTGACAATGTTTTACACAGATATAAAACGTCGCCTTAGATACTTTGATATAGGTATAGATATCCACATAGTAGGTTGCAAAAATACTATAATTTAGTGATTAATCAAAAGGAATTCATAAAAAATCGGATTTTATTTGCTACTTTTGCGGAAAACAAAGAGGGGCTATTTTTTGACACGTCTTACACTTGATAGTAACCCTTTGTAAAACTTATAAATTTCAGGGAAAAGAACGGATGAACTTCCAGTATGACGTCATTGTGATTGGAGGAGGCCACGCAGGGTGCGAAGCTGCGGTGGCATCAGCTAACTTAGGAGCAAAGACATGCCTCATCACGATGGACATGAACAAGATTGCACAGATGAGTTGTAATCCCGCTATAGGCGGAATCGCTAAAGGACAAATAGTACGTGAGATTGACGCTCTCGGCGGAGAGATGGCACATGTGACGGACGCCACAGCTGTCCAGTTTCGTATGTTGAACCAAGGAAAGGGGCCGGCAGTATGGAGTCCGCGTGCTCAATGCGATCGCGGAAAGTTCATTTGGAAGTGGAGAGAAATACTAGACCACACTGATAACCTTGATATTTGGCAGGATCAAGCCGATGAGTTACTCGTAGAGAATGGGCAGGCTATCGGTGTACGTACCATTTGGGGTGTTGAATTCCGCGCTCGTTGCGTTGTTGTTACTGCCGGAACATTCCTCAACGGGCTCATGCATATTGGTAGATTCCAATATCCCGGAGGCCGATGTGCCGAGCCTGCTGTACCACATTTCACAGAAAGTATCACTCGTTGGGGCATCCGTTCGGAACGTATGAAGACTGGAACTCCAGTGAGAATCGACCGACGTTCGGTGCATTTCGAAGACATGGAGATACAAGATGGTGAGCAAGACTTCCACCAATTTAGTTATATGGGGCCACATCGACAGCTAAAACAGTTGCCATGCTGGACTTGCTATACCACCCCTGAGTCGCACGAAGTACTTCGTGGCGGACTAGCAGACTCTCCCCTCTTCAACGGACAGATTCAAAGCACCGGTCCAAGATACTGTCCTTCTATCGAAACAAAGCTAGTTACATTCCCAGACAAGGATCAACACCCCCTATTCTTAGAACCCGAAGGAGAAGACACCAACGAGATGTATCTCAACGGTTTTTCGTCCAGCATGCCTATGGATGTACAATTAAATGCCATCCATCAAATTCCTGCACTGCGAGATGCCAAGATTTACCGTCCGGGATATGCCATCGAATACGATTATTTCGATCCAACACAACTCAAGCATTCGTTAGAATCGAAGATTATTGATGGTCTATTCTTTGCCGGACAGGTTAACGGTACTACAGGTTATGAAGAAGCCGGAGGACAAGGATTGGTCGCCGGCATCAATGCGGCATTGAAATGTGCCGGTAACGAACCGTTTATTATGCATCGAGACGAGTCATATATTGGCGTATTAATCGACGATTTGACAACCAAAGGCGTTGACGAGCCTTATCGCATGTTCACTTCTCGTGCCGAATACAGAATACTATTACGCCAAGACGATGCTGACGCAAGACTCACAAAACGTTCTTACCAGTTAGGATTAGCTACTAGAGAACGTTACGATTGGTGGCTTAAAAAGAAAGAAGGAATCGATAAAATCATCCGTTTTTGCGAAGAGTTACCTATCAAAGCGAGCGATATCAATACACAACTAGAGACACTAGGTACGACTCCTTTGCGTGCCGGATGCAAATTAGTTGATTTAATCGCACGTCCCCATCTATCTCTCAACAACCTATCGGAGATTATTCCTTCTCTAAAAGAAGTTATTGATTCTATCGACGAACGCCAAGGAGAGATCGTTGAATCGGCAGAAATTAAAATGAAATATAAAGGATACATCGAGCGAGAGCGGATGGTCGCCGACAAGATGCATCGTCTAGAAGACATTAAGATAAAAGGAAGATTCAATTACCAAGCACTCCATGAGATTAGTACAGAGGGAAGACAAAAACTCGAACGCATCGATCCCGAGACTCTAGCGGAAGCGAGTAGAATACCGGGAGTATCTCCCAGCGACATCAATGTAATGCTTATACTCCTAGGAAGATAAGTTTCACGTGAAACAAAACAACAAATATACGAAACATAACAACCTATTACACAATCGATTATAATATAAACTAAATAATAAAATGAACAACCAATTACTATTAGACAACCTCCGTTGCATTCCGAATTGGCCTATCAAAGGTGTCAATTTCCGCGATGTCACCACCCTATTTAAAAGTCCAGACTGTCTCAAAGAGATTAGCGATGAGATGTACGACCTTTACAAAGACAAGGGTATTACAAAGATTGTAGGTATCGAAAGCCGCGGATTCGTCATGTCAACAGCTGTCGCGATCCGATTAAATGCAGGAGTTGTACTATGCCGTAAGCCCGGAAAGCTACCCTGTGAGACCGTACAAGAGAGCTACGACAAGGAATATGGCACCGATACTATAGAGATTCACAAGGATGCTATCAATGAAAATGATGTTATCTTACTACACGATGACTTACTTGCAACTGGTGGAACGATGAAAGCAGCATGCGATCTCGTCAAGAAATTCCATCCAAAGAAGATTTATTGCAACTTCATTATCGAACTCACCAACGAAGGTTTGAACGGTAGAGATACTTTTGATAAAGATATTGAAATCACATCCTTGATACAAATTTAAATACAACGACTTCCCAGTCCTCTCCCAAAGAGAGGGCTTTTTTTATTTAATAAGGAATATCACTCACTAAAGTTTCACGTGAAACTTTAATTATATAAAGCCTTCTCTACAAAGGAGTTAACACATGACAAAGGAAGAGAACAAACAAAGGATAGACCGCCTAAAGAACATAGTATTGAATATGCCGGAGAAGCCGGGGAGCTATCAATTCTATGACGACACCCATACTATTATATATGTAGGGAAAGCCAAGAATCTCAAAAGACGTGTCACATCCTACTTCCACAAAGAAGTGGACCGCTTCAAGACTAAAGTTCTCGTTTCCAAAATCCATGATATAAGTTACACGGTGGTCAACACCGAAGAAGACGCCCTACTCCTTGAGAACAGTCTTATCAAGAAGTACAATCCTAAATACAATGTATTATTGAAGGACGGAAAGACGTATCCCAGCATTTGCATTACCAACGAATACTTCCCACGCATCTTCAAAACTCGGCAAATCAATCGCAAATACGGCACCTATTACGGTCCTTTTCCCCATATCAGCAGCATGTATGCGGTATTAGACCTCATTAAAAAGCTATATAAACCGCGTACTTGCCGTCAGCCCATCACCGAAGAGGGTGTTGCAGCCCATAAATACAAGCCTTGTCTGGAATATCATATCCATAATTGCGATGCTCCGTGTATAGGCAAACAGAGTTACGAAGACTACCAGCAAAACATGAATCAGGCACGCGAAATTCTCAAAGGGAACACGCGTGAGGTAGGGAAATGGCTCTACAAGCTGATGATGAAGAATGCCGAATTAATGAAATTTGAAGTAGCTCAAGACCTCAAAATCAAGTACCAACTGCTCAACGAATTCGTCTCCAAGAGCGAGGTTGTAAGCCATACAATAGACGATGTAGACGTATTTACCATCATCGACGACGACCACAATCGCAATGCTTTTATCAATTATATCCACGTCAGAAAAGGCACTATCAATCAAAGCTTCACCTACGAATACAAACGTAAACTCGAAGAAAGCGACGAAGAGCTCCTTATCACCGCTATTCCGGAGATTCGCGAGCGCTTCGGAAGCACGGCCAAAGAAATTATCGTACCTTTTGAGATGGAATGGAAGCTCAAAGAAGCCGAGTTTTTCGTACCTCAACGAGGCGATAAGAAGCACTTACTAGACCTTTCCGAGATGAATGGTAAACAGTATAAATTTGACCGTCTCAAGCAAGCCGAGAAACTCAATCCGGAACAAAAACAGACTCGATTGATGAAAGAATTGCAGCAAAAGCTACAACTTCCCAAACTCCCCTACCAAATAGAGTGCTTCGACAACTCCAACATAAGCGGTACAGATGCCGTTGCCGGATGCATCGTATTCAAAGGAATGAAGCCCTCCAAGAAAGATTATCGTAAATATAACATCCGAACCGTCACAGGACCGGACGATTATGCGTCGATGCAAGAAGTCGTTCGCCGTCGTTATAGTCGCATGATAGAAGAGAAAACACCACTTCCCGACCTCATTATAACCGACGGTGGAAAAGGCCAAATGGAGGTTGTTCGCGAGATTGTCGAGGACGAATTACACCTCCAAATCCCCATTGCAGGACTAGCTAAAGACGACCGCCATCGCACCAACGAGCTACTCTATGGTTTCCCGCCAAAAGTGATAGGTATGAAGACTGATTCCGAACTGTTCCACATCCTCACACGCATACAAGACGAAGTACACCGTTATGCCATCACATTCCACCGCGACAAGCGCAGCAAACACGCTCTCCATAGCGAGTTAGACGACATCAAAGGCATCGGTCCGAAGACCAAAGAAGCCCTTATCAAAGAGTTCAAGAGCGTCAAAAAGATACGCGAAGCCAGTCTGGAAACATTGACAACTGTGGTCGGAAGTGCCAAGGCTGCCATTATCAACGAATATTTCAACAACAAGTTGGCCGACTAAAATAAAATCTTTACCTTTGCCATTATGAGAATCGTTATACAACGTGTGCAGCACGCATCGGTCACTATTAACTCAGAAGTAAAGTCTGCCATCGAGCAAGGCTATCTTATCTTATTAGGCGTGGAATCCACTGATACTCAAGAAGATGCAGATTGGTTAGCGAAGAAAGTCATTGGCCTGCGTGTCTTCGATGATGAGGATCACGTCATGAATCGCTCCATCCAAGACATAGGAGGAAATATATTGGTTATCAGCCAGTTCACTCTCTTCGCCAGTTACAAAAAAGGGAACCGTCCCTCATGGTTTCGTGCGGCACCTCACAACATCAGTATACCACTCTACGAGTACTTCTGTAAGCAGCTGGAATCACTGCTTGGTCGCCCTATTGGAACTGGGGAATTCGGTGCAGACATGAAAGTAGAGTTACTCAACGACGGTCCTGTGACCATTTGCATGGATAGTAAGAACAAGGAATAATAGATATTTAAGAGGACTCTCCAAAACTATTTTCTAAAATAAATATAGACAAAATGGAAGATAAGAACACTGATATTACCGGACTTCGTGAGGCTCAACGACAGGTGGATGAGTGGATTCACACCTATGGGGTGCGCTATTTTAGCGAACTCACCAACATGGCTTGTCTCACCGAAGAGGTAGGCGAATTGGCGAGAGTGATGGCTCGCGTATATGGCGACCAGAGCTTTAAAGCCGGCGAAAAGCCTAATTTAGGCGAAGAAATGGCCGATATTCTTTGGGTGCTCTGTTGTCTAGCCAACCAAACCGGTGTTGATTTGGCCGAAGAGTTCCGCAAAAGCATGAAGAAGAAGACCAAAAGAGACAAAGATAGACATCAAGGACTATCAAATCAGTAGCAACAAATAATTATAATAACATCAATAACAATGTCCACATTTCATCTCCCTCCCCTTTTAGGGAGGGTTTGGGGTGGGGCTATTAACCAGCAAAATTATGGCATATACTAAAGACATTGAACCCACAGTTCACAACCATCACGACCACGAACACGATCATCACGAGCACCATCATATCTTCAAAGAGCAGAGCAAGTATGATGAAGTATTGGCAAAGTATAACTTCAACATCACCGAACAGGAAGTGAGCGCTGCTGTCAAGAAGATTATTGCCGAGAAAGCTCATGAGAACGACACCCTCGACGTGAAGAAATTCCTCTTCGGCAGCATTGAGTTGACATCACTCAGCACCACCGATACCGATGAGAAAATCCTCGCTATGACGGAGAAAGTCAACCAGTTTGCAACAGCCTATCCCGACCTTCCCCACGTAGCTACCATCGTAGCATATCCCCGCTTCTGCCGCCTCATCAGCGAATCTCTTGAAGTAGACGGTGTAGAAGTAACCACCGTAACGGGCGATTTCCCCCACTCTCAGACGTTTATCGAGGTTAAGACCATAGAAACCTCACTCGCATTGAAAGACGGAGCCACAGAGATTGATATCGTACTTCCTGTAGGTAAGTTCCTCAGTGAGGACTATGAAGGCGTAGCCGATGAGATTAGCGAACTGAAAGAGGTATGTGGCGACCATGCCATGAAGGTCATCTTGGAGACTGGCGACCTGCAGACTGCTTCTAATATCAAGAAGGCTGCCATCGTTGCCATGTACTCTGGAGCCGACTATGTGAAGACTTCTACCGGCAAGGAGAAAGTAAGTGCTACTCCCGAATCGGTATACGTCATGTGTCAAGCCATTAAGGAATACTACGATCAAACAGGCATACAGATAGGTTTAAAGCCCGCTGGCGGCATTAATACCGTCATGGATGCAATTATATACTACAGCATCGTTAAAGAGGTTCTAGGCGAAAAATGGCTCACCAACAAGTGGTTCCGCCTCGGAACTAGTCGTTTGGCCAACCTGCTCTTAAGCGAAATCGAGGGTACAGAGACCAAATTCTTCTAAGAAGAAAGCATATAGAACATTGCTACAAACCACATTATACGCTCGTTCAGTAGCAATATTCTACCATTAAAGAGTAGAGACGATGCCTGCATCGTCTCTTTTTTGCGCCTAATTCAAAGGGAAACACCCTAAAATGAAGTGATAAGAGTTCTGCTTAATATACTGTTACCCCTAGTACACACTATCTTGCCCACTGGAGAAGAAGCACATTCCGTCTCTACCATTGTCTATCTTCATCTGCAAAACCTTGTTTACTTGTCTACACGTTAACTTGTCTACTTAAACGAGAGGGTTGGGGTGAGGTTGCTGCAACAGCACCTCAGCATCACTGTCTCACCTTTTCAGCAATACTGAATAGACGAAACAGAAAGCCTGCCCCAACGCTGCAGTCAGTTGAGTTCTTGAGTTTTTTAGTTCATAAGTTTTATCCCCTCCCCTTGAAAAAAGGCTTTTGTAGAGCAGAGAGGACTATCGTCTCCCTAACAGACGACATTACTAATCAGCAATTTAAACGATATAAGACCGTATACATCGTCTCTACTACATCGGAACAAAATTGGTCAACAAATCATAAGGAACACATTATATACCGGCAAACAGTATTTTCCTCTATCAAATCAAAATAAATATAAAGGAAAATACTTAACTTTGTCACGAGAACATTATACTACCATGGATTCTAATACAACTACCAATAAACCTCAACGCCTGCAATCGCTCGATATACTCCGCGGTTTCGATATGGCATGCCTCGTGTTAATTCAACCAATACTGTATCACTACCTCGAAATTGCCGCCCCTGCCGACGATACTTTCGGTGCATTTCTGAACAGCCAAGTCACCCATGTGGAATGGATCGGATTCAGCTTTTGGGACATCATCATGCCACTGTTCATGTTTATGTCGGGCATTACGATTCCTTTCGCATTCTCCCGTCAGAAGCGAGAGGGAGCCGACAGCACTTTCTATCGTCGACTTCTGAAACGTTTCTTGATACTCTGGGGCGTCGGAATGGTGGTTCAAGGCAACCTGTTATCGCTCGATTGGCATCAATTTAAATTATTCTCCAACACGCTACAGAGCATCGCTGTGGGTTATGTCGTGACTGCCCTTCTTTTCGTCCTCACTTCCAAGCGTACACAAATAGCCGTCGTTGCAGCCTGTTTCATCGGTTATATCGCTGTGTTTGCCATTTGGGGCGATATGGATTTCAGCATGGGTCACAACATAGCCGATACCATTGACATGGCTGTACTGGGCGTCTTCCGCGATGGCATGAATTGGGATGGCACATCATGGAACTTCAACGGTACTTACAACTACACATGGGTATTGAGCAGTCTCAATTTCATCGTAACGGTCTACTTAGGTTGTTGGGCAGGATACATCCTCAAATCGGGCGACACCCAACAACAAAAGCTCCGCAAACTCTGCATCATGGGCACCATATTGATTGTTGCTGCACTCGCCATGAGTCCCATATTGCCCATCATCAAGCGTATCTGGTCTAGCTCAATGACCCTGTTTGCTGGTGGAATCTGCTTCTTGCTCATGGCTCTTTTCTTCTATATCATCGACATGCGCGGTTGGACCAAGGGCACCCAATGGCTTAAATACTACGGTATGAATTCGCTCGCAGCCTATTTTTTAGGAGAATACATGAACTTCAGATCCATCTCAGGCTCACTCTTCTACGGTTTAGAACAATATTTGGGCGACTTCTATCCCGTGGTCGGCACGACTGTCAACGTAGGCGTTGTGTATCTCATCATTCGCTGGATGTACAAACAAGGCATCTTCATCAAAGCATAACCAATAATATAAACGATATAAGAACATGAAAAAATCAAGTTTGATACTCGGAGCAGTCCTACTCTTGTCGTCCACCACAATACGGGCACAACTGTCGAATTTGGTGGTATGGTTCGATACTCCATCCACATTAAATGGTCGAACAGCTTGGTATGGCGGGCATCCCGATATGTGGAGCCAAGAGAACAAGCCTACAACGGCCGGCGATGGTATTCACAATCCCGATCAAGAATGGGAATCGCGCTCCCTCCCTATCGGTAATGGCAACCTCGGTGCCAATATAATGGGGTCTGTTTCGGCCGAGCGATTCACGCTCAACGAGAAGAGTTTATGGCGTGGCGGTCCCAATGTAAAGCAAGGACCTGCCTACTATTGGAACGTCAATAAACAGTCGGCTCACGTGCTCAAAGACATTCGCGATGCTTTCACACGTGGCGATCAGAAAACAGCCGAAGAACTTACGGCCAAGAACTTCAACGGACTGGCAGCATATTCAGCCAATGAAGAAGAGGATTTCCGCTTCGGAAACTTTACCACCATGGGCGAATGCTACATCGAGACAGGTCTAAGCGAAGTAGGCATGACCCATTATCGTCGCGAACTATCGCTCGACTCAGCACTGGCTAAGGTTAGTTTCACGAAAGACGGCACCCACTATCAGCGCACATCTTTCATCTCCTACCCTGCCAACATCATGGTGGTGAAGCTGAAAGCTGATAAACCCGGTATGCAAAACCTGCTATTCTCGTATGCCCCGAACCCTGTAGCTACAGGCCATATACAGGCCGATGGCACCGACGGAGTGGTCTATCAGGCAGCACTCGACAACAATGGAATGCGCTTCACTGTACGCATCAAGGCCGTGGCCAAGGGCGGAAAAGTAAGCGTGACAGACGGAAAGATACGTGTAAACGGAGCCGATGAAGTGACGTTCTACATCGCCGGAGACACCGATTATCAAATGAATTTCGACCCGGACTTCACCAATCGCAAGGCTTATGTAGGCGTTGACCCTGACGCAACCACCCAACAATGGATGCAAGCTGCCATAGCCAAAGGCTACGATGAACTGCTGAGGGAGCACGCGGCCGATTATATGCCCCTCTTCAACCGCGTTCAGCTGACACTGAATCCAGATAAAGCCGTGAACCTTCTACCCACCAATCTGCGCCTACAGAACTATCGTAAGGGCAAAGCCGACTTCGGATTGGAAGAGCTCTACTATCAGTTCGGTCGCTATCTGCTTATCGCCTCATCACGTCCGGGTACATTGCCTGCCAATCTACAGGGCATTTGGCATAACAATGTAGACGGTCCGTGGCGAGTAGACTACCACAACAACATCAACATCCAAATGAACTATTGGCCTTCGTTACAGGCCAATTTGGCTGAATGCGCCCAACCGCTCACCGATTTCATTAAGACTCAGGCAAAGCCCGGAGCCGTAACAGCCAAGGCATATTACAATGCTCGCGGTTGGACATCGTCTATCTCGGCCAACATCTTCGGCTTCACCGCTCCCCTCTCCGATGAACAAATGCAGTGGAATTTGTGTCCCATGGCGGGTCCATGGCTTGCTACACATCTGTGGGAGTACTACGATTTCACTCGCGACAAGAACTTCTTGCGCACCACGGGTTATCCACTGATGAAAGGAAGTGCCGACTTTGCCGTGGATTATCTATGGAAACGCGCCGACGGAGTGTACACAGCAGCTCCTTCTACATCGCCCGAACACGGTCCAGTAGACCAAGGTGCCACCTTCTCTCATGCCGTTATTCGTGAGATTTTGACCGATGCCATCGCAGCCAGCAAAGTATTAGGTGTAGACGCTAAGGCTCGCCAAGAGTGGGAGAATGCCTTACGACACCTCGCACCTTATCGCATTGGACGTTACGGACAGATTATGGAGTGGTCTACCGACATCGATGATCCCGACGATCATCACCGCCATGTCAATCATTTGTTCGGACTACATCCCGGTCATACCATCTCGCCCATCACTACCCCCGAACTGGCTAAAGCTGCCAAAGTAGTTTTGAAGCATCGTGGCGACGGCGCTACGGGCTGGAGCATGGGATGGAAACTGAATCAATGGGCACGTCTACACGATGGTAATCACGCTTATACCCTCTATAGAAACCTATTGAAAAATGGCACACTCGACAACCTTTGGGACACCCACGCACCTTTCCAAATAGACGGAAACTTCGGTGGGACAGCCGGAATCACAGAGATGTTGCTGCAAAGTCAGATGGGATTCATCCATCTACTCCCTGCCCTTCCCGATGCATGGAGCACCGGTAGCGTAAGCGGATTAATGGCTCGTGGCAATTTTGAAGTAGGTTTGAACTGGACTAACGGACTATTAAGCGAAGCGACTATCAAAGCTAAGAGTGGCGGTAAATGCACGCTACGCTACGGTTCTCATACCTTAAGCCTCAACACCAGAGCGGGAAAGACCTACACCCTCGCTTATGACAAGGAAAAAGGGTTAAAAGTCAAATAATGCATATTTGCCAAATTAAATACAGCACAAGCTCATTATATGTGATAAATCTTACTCAAGATTTAGCTTAATAAAACAACTTGTAGGGCGCGGCATACCGCGCCCTACAAGAAATTACAACTGTGCTTATTCTATAAAAAATAGACTTTTTGTTTGCGGACGCTACATGTCGCGTCCCTACAAAGCTTGAAAACAAGTAAGAGAGCAACATTCATATATCATATATATTTACTATAATTGTCCTTTTTTTCGTATCTTTGTGCACATAATTACACTCAAAACAAGTAATTAACACAGAAAATTACAAACTTATCCGCGCATAAAGATAGTTCAAAACTACCACAAAATCCTTGTTTTTACATTCGCATTATCACTATTTGGCAATGCAAATGCCCAGAAAACATCTCTTTCTGAGGCACAGAACGAGGCTTTACAATTCCTCAAACAAAAAAATGCTACGACGCAACTGACGCCTACTGCCAATACCGCACGCACACGTGCCGTCAGCAATCAACCCTATTATGTGTTCAATGCCCCCAATAATCAAGGCTTCGTCATTATCTCCGGCGACCGTCGAATGCCCACAGTATTAGGCTATTCTACCAATGGCCATTGCCCCGAAACAGATATGCCCGATAACCTCCGAGCATGGATGCAGTCGTATGTAGCCAACTATCGCGCACTAGCTTCTACTCCATCAACACGTAGCGTAGTATCTACGCCCACCCTCATCAAGAAAAAGAATCCTATAGGACCACTGTTGAAGATCCAATGGGATCAAGGAGAACCCTACAATAGAGATTGTCCTACGATAGGCGGAGCACATGCCGTGACGGGGTGTGCAGCCACTGCCTTGGCACAAATCATGGCATATCATCGCTGGCCCAATGAACTGAAGAACGATATTGCCGATCCATCACAGCGCACAATCCCCTCGCATGTCACGACAGAAATTACCTCTATCGCACCATCAAGTGATTCTCAAG
The DNA here is from genome assembly GCF_000762865.1 of Prevotella sp. S7 MS 2. Classification (NCBI taxonomy): domain Bacteria; kingdom Pseudomonadati; phylum Bacteroidota; class Bacteroidia; order Bacteroidales; family Prevotellaceae; genus Prevotella; species Prevotella sp. S7 MS 2. Next base: position 26,531 of record NZ_JRPT01000042.1, read on the forward strand.
CTGCCATCTACAACTTTCGTGGACACAAACTCGGCATGGTTCATATAATCAATGGTACGCCACAACTGCATGCTTTGCCCCATGATGTATACATCGTCAATGGTAAGAAGTTTATCAAATAAGGACGCTAACAAGCTCATATACAACAAAAAAGCCTCGCAAATGCGAGGCTTTTTCATTATACTACAAGTGTTTTACTTATTCCTTTTAATCACATAATCAAGATAAGCCATCAGAGCATCCTTGATATTTTGGTCTTTGATGTATTGATGAACGAAGTTTACAGCTTCTTCATGGAACTCATTCATCTTCTTTTCGGCATACTCTATACCACCATTTTCTTTCGCAAAAGCTACTAATTGAGCAATACTCTCCGTGTTGATTTGCGACATCTTCACCTTTCGGGCAAGCTGTAACATCGCCTCATCGCCTGTAGAATTAAGCGCATAGATAATAGGTAAGGTCAGTTTACCTTCTTCCATATCGTTTCCGGTAGGCTTTCCTATCTCCTCTGAATCGTAATAATCAAAGATATCATCGCGAATTTGGAAAATAATACCAAGATTCTGCCCGAACTTAGCAGCAGCTTCTACTACCTCTTTGCTTGCTCCTACCGACTCAGCACCAAATACGGCGCAAGCTTCAAACAGTGCTGCCGTCTTGCGTTTGATAACCTCATAATAGACATCCTCGGATATTTCTTGATTCGAGATATTCGTCAATTGTAAGATTTCTCCATCAGAAAGGGTTTGTCCCAAGCGAGCCAAATAACGGATAATAACCTCGGAACGCGTATGAGAGACACTAAGCAAAGATGTAGACAAGATATAGTCGCCCACCAGTACAGCCACCTTATTATCGTAAGTCGCATTCACACTGGCCTGTCCGCGGCGCTCTCCACTCTCATCTACCACATCATCGTGCACCAAACTAGCCGTATGGAGCAACTCCAAACCTACAGCTGCATATTGCGTAGCTTCACTTATCTGCCCGAAAGCCTTTGCCAATAGCAAAATAAGCATGGGTCGCATACGCTTGCCCTCGCGCTTACGAATGTGGTCGAGAGCCTGTGCCAGCAAACCATTACTATGTTCTAGCGAGTGGCTGAAATACTCGGAAAAGTCATCCAACTCCTTTATTATTGGATGTTTGATGCGAGACAGGTAGTCCATGAGAATACTATATTTGTCACAAAATTAATGATTTTAATCGGGATTATTTCCTTTTTTTTCGTAATTTTACTGCAAATAAATTTGATTTTATGAATAAACTCTTTCTTCTGGATGCTTATGCACTCATATATCGTTCCTATTACGCTCTCATCAGATCGCCACGTATTAATTCCAAAGGACTCAATACGTCGGCCGTCATGGGATTTGTGAACACCCTCAACGAGATTCTCACTAAAGAGAAGCCCACTCATATCGGTGTGGCATTCGACCATGGCAAGACTTTCCGCCATGATGCTTTCCCTGCCTATAAGGCGCAACGTGAGGAGACACCGGAAGACATCAAGCGCTCGGTACCCATCATCAAAGACCTTCTCACAGCTTTCAACATTCCCATCCTACAGGTTGATGGCTTCGAAGCCGACGATGTAATCGGCACTTTAGCCACCAAAGCCGGTGAGCAAGGAGTAGAAACCTACATGCTCACACCCGATAAAGACTATGGTCAACTCATCCGAGATAACGTCTACATGTACCGCCCTCGGCATGGCGGAGGGTACGATATTATCGGCCCCAAAGAAGTCTCAGAGAAGTATGGCATTGATAGTCCTGACCAAGTGATTGATCTCTTGGCACTCATGGGCGACTCCGCTGACAACTTCCCCGGCTGTCCCGGCGTGGGAGAAAAGACTGCCGTGAAACTTATCAACGAATTCGGTAGCACCGAAAACCTTATCGCCCATACCGACCAACTTAAAGGAAAGATGCGCGAGAAAGTTGAAGGTGCAATCGAAGATATTCGCATGTCAAAATTCTTAGCGACCATTCGAACCGATGTTCCCATCGACTTGGATTTGGAAAATCTGAAAACCGTTGAACCCAATGAAGAAAAATTGAGAGAAATCTTCACCGAATTGGAATTTAAGAGTCTTTCTAACAAAATCTTAAAGAAAGCAAATAAGAAGCCAACAGTTGTTAATTTACAACTTGATATATTTGGGAATAATCCGACCAACGATGCAGAAGAGCCTAAAAAAACAGATATTTTTAAACAAGATACAGGAGAATTTAAATACGAACTTATTGATACAGAGGAAGAAAGATTAAAAATTTGTGATTTTTTCAAGACAAAACAATTTATCAGTCTAGACACAGAAACCACATCAACCAATCCGATGGAGGCTGAATTAGTGGGTTTAAGCTTCTCTGTGGAAGAAAATACGGGATTCTATGTTCCAATTCCTAGCGACCGTCAAGAAGCCGTAAGAATTGTTAATATATTCAAACCTATCTACGAAGATCCACAAATTTTAAAAATCGGACAAAACATCAAGTACGACTTAGTGGTGCTCCGAAATTATGGAATCCATCTTCAAGGCAAGATGTTCGATACCATGTTGGCTCATTATGTGTTGCAACCGGAATTACATCACAATATGGATTACATGGCCGAAACATTACTAGGGTACAAGACCATCCACATAGACGAACTGATAGGCCCCAAGGGTAAGTATCAGAAAAATATGCGCGACCTCTCCCCTACCGACATTTGTCGCTATGCATGTGAGGATGCCGATATCACATTACGACTCAAAAACGTACTCGAACCACGCCTTCAAGAGATGGGCATGAGCGATCTGTTCTGGAACATAGAGATGCCCCTGCTTCCCGTGTTGGCCGAGATGGAAATCAACGGCATTGCATTGGATACCAAAGCATTGGAAGAAACGTCATTCTTATTCAAAGAGCGCATGGCTGAATACGAGCAACGTATCTATCAACAAGCCGAAGAAGCGTTCAACATCTCGTCGCCTAAACAGGTAGGCGAAATTCTCTTCGAGAAGATGAAAATCGTAGAAAAGCCCAAGAAAACCAAGACCGGACAATATGTTACAAGCGAAGAGGTGTTGCAACAACTCAAGAGCAAGGCGCCTATCGTAGAGGATATTCTAGCCTATCGCGGCTTGAAGAAGCTCATCGGAACGTATGTTGACGCCCTACCCAAGCTCATCAATCCGCATACCGGACACATTCATACCTCATTCAATCAGGCAGTTACGGCCACTGGTCGACTTTCGTCGAGCGACCCCAATCTGCAAAACATTCCCGTACGAGGCGAAGACGGCAAGGAAATCCGCAAGTGTTTCATCCCCGATCCCGGCTGCCTGTTCTTCTCGGCCGATTACAGTCAGATAGAATTACGCGTAATGGCGCACCTGAGCCAAGACGAGAATATGATAGAGGCATTCCGCGAAGGCCACGACATACATGCCGCCACAGCTGCCAAAATCTATCATGAGACCATGGATACCGTGACACGCGACCAGCGTACCAAGGCTAAACGAGCCAACTTTGGCATCATTTACGGCATCACCACTTATGGATTGGCACAGCGACTAGACATTGATAATCGCGAGGCCAAGGAACTGATAGAGGGCTACTTCCGCACCTTCCCAAAGGTACAGAGCTACATGGAAGAGGCTAAAGAGAAAGCGCGACAGAACGGTTACGCCGAAACCTTCTTCCATCGTCGCCGCTATCTGCCCGACATCAACAGCGGTAACGGTACTGTGCGAGGCTTCGCCGAGCGCAATGCCATCAATGCGCCCATCCAAGGTAGTGCTGCCGACATTATCAAAGTGGCGATGATCAACATCTTCCAACGCTTCCAACGCGAGCAAATTCGCTCAAAAATGATACTCCAAGTGCACGACGAACTCAACTTTTCCGTCGTTCCCGAAGAGAAAGAGAAGGTAGAACGCATTGTACTCGAAGAGATGCAAAAGGCCTATCCGCTCGATGTGCCACTCGTAGCCGATGCCGGATGGGGCAGCAACTGGCTCGAAGCCCATTGATACCGAGCTTTTTCCAAAAGCTTGAATGAGCTGTAGAGAGTCTGCCAACATAGGAAAAACAGAAGAGCAACATACTTATTTGTCCGGAGGACAACCTCTTCATAACCGTAGGTTGGAGCAAGGCGGAAACCTACGGAAAATAGAAAAGGAGAATTAACGAGTCTGAAAAGACTCCCCAATAGGGTCTCTTTCTGTATTTCAGCTAACTTTTAAGGGCAGTCTTATCAGACTGTAAACTACATTCACATACACACCGGAGACTATCTTCGCTTTCGCTTGATAGTCCCCGGCTATGAATGGATAGCCTTTCAGGTTTTTGTTAGTATAAGCTTACTTATAAGGTATTGATAGAAGAACTCATATCAAAAGTTTTACCACACTCTTTGAATGCAGAGACAAAAAATCACTATCTTTGCAGAAGATAGACTGCGGTCGGCAATAAGAAAACAAGTTTTCATTGCATCCACTTGCACTCTTTTTACAAAAGATAATAATAGATGAGAAACGATACCTATGACTTACACAAGAATGACGGCCGCCGAAGCGGCACAGATGATTAAGAATGGTGATACATTAGGCCTCTCCGGATTCACTCCCAACGGCAATCCGAAAGCCGTTTTCCGCGAAATTTCCAAACGCGCCATACGCGAACACGAAACCGGACAGGCATTCCAAGTTGGTATTCTTACCGGAGCCTCATCGTGCCAAAGCGTAGAAGGCGACATGGCAGCAGCCAAAGCCATCAAATTTCGTGCCCCTTTTTCCACTAATAAGGCCTTCCGCGACCACACCAATTTGGGCGAAGTAGACTACGAAGACATGCACTTAGGACATATGGCCGAGCGACTACGTCGTGGCTTCTATGGCGATATAGACTGGGCCATTATCGAAGTGAGTGCCATAGAAGAGGGAGCCGACACGTGCAAAGTTTCTCTAACATCGGCCGGTGGCATTGTGCCCACCATCGCACGAATGGCCAAACGCGTCATCCTCGAACTCAATCACTTCCATAATCCCAACTCCCGTTTCTTGCACGATGTAGTGGAATTGGCCGAATACCCCTATCGCCAGCCCATCCCCATCACGCGTGTGGCCGAGCGATTTGGCAAAGATTATGTGGAGATAGACGCCAAGAAAATAGTGGGTGTGGTCGAATGTAACATCCCCGAAGAAGCACGTGCCTTCAAAGACTTAACCCCTGAGACGAAGAAAATTGGCGAAAATGTGGTCGATTTCTTCTTGAGCGACCTTCGAGCAGGTCGTATCCCAAAAGAGTTCTTCCCCATCCAGAGCGGTGTGGGAGCCACCGGGAACGCCGTGATGAAAGCCATTGGGCAATGCGAAGGGCTGCCGGTGATGAACGTGTTCAGCGAAGTGGTACAGGATGCCGTGGTCGACATGATGCTCAAAGGGCAGATTGGCTACGCTTCGGCCACTGCTACAACCGTCACCAACGAGTGCCTACAGAAGATTTACGATAACATGGACTTCTTCAAAGAGCGCCTGACAATACGCCCCAGCGAGGTGGCCAACGCCCCGGAACTGATTCGGCGGTTCGGTGTCATCGCCATGAATACAGCGTTGGAATGCGACCTTTACGGCAACGAGAACTCCAGTCATATCTGTGGGTCGAATCTGATGAACGGTATCGGAGGCTCATGCGACTACGAGCGCAACGGCTCTATCAGCATCTTCTATACCCCATCTACGGCTAAAGGTGGCAAGATAAGCGCCATCGTACCCATGTGTAGCCACGTAGACTCTACCGAGCACGACGTCGACATCATCGTGACCGAGCAGGGAGTAGCCGACTTACGTGGCAAAGGGCCATTGCGACGGGCACAGGAAGTCATCGAAAACTGTGCGCATCCCGACTACAAACCACTATTACGCGACTACTTGCGACTGGCCGGAAGGGGTCATGAACCGCAGAGTATGACGGCTGCCTTGGCCATGCACCAAGCCTACTTGGAGAAAGGCGACATGCGATTAGTAGCGTGGTAAAGAGAGGAAAAAAGAAAGGAGTCTTTTCCATACCATAAACTTTAAGAACTCATCAACTCAAAAACTTACAAACTTTAAACTCTAACTTATTAACTTACCAGCTTAAAACGATTTCCCTCCCCTTTTGGGGAGGGGCAGGGTGAGGCTCCTGCAGCGACTTATCAGCATTACTGAAAAGGCCAAACAGCGATGCTGACACGGCCTTGCAACGAGCCCAAATAGGCTCTTTTGCAAACTCGCAATAAAGTAAGCTACACACAACAAAACCAAAATAAATTTTGCTTTTGTCCTCATTTGCACTACCTTTGTAGTCAAAGTATATATTTGAAATAAAGACATGGCTTTAAAATGCGGTATTGTAGGACTTCCGAACGTCGGTAAGTCAACACTTTTCAACTGCCTGTCGAGTGCCAAGGCACAGGCAGCTAATTTCCCTTTTTGTACAATAGAACCCAACCTAGGCGTTATCACTGTACCCGATGAGCGACTCACCAAGTTGGCCGAAATAGTCCATCCCGGACGCATCGTACCCGCTACCTGCGAGATAGTAGACATTGCCGGACTCGTCAAGGGAGCCAGCAAAGGCGAGGGATTGGGCAATAAATTTCTTGGAAACATTCGCGAGACCGACGCCATCATCCACGTATTGCGTTGTTTCGACAACGACAATGTGGTGCGCGAAGGCGGAGATCCCGTCAATCCTATCAACGATAAGGAAATCATTGATACCGAATTGCAGTTGAAAGACTTGGAAACCATTGATTCTCAACTGGCTAAACAACAGAAAGCTGCGGCCGCCGGAAACAAGGATGCCAAGCTGGCTGTGACCGTTCTAGAGGCTTACAAAGGTGCATTAGAAAAGGGATTAAACGCCCGTACGGTGGAGTTTGAAAGCAAAGACGAGCAAAGCTTTGCCCACGACTTGTTCCTACTCACAGCCAAACCTGTGCTCTATGTATGCAATGTAGACGAAGCGAGTGCCAAAACCGGTAACGAATACAGTAGACAAGTAGAAGAAATGGCCAAGAGCGAGGGTGCAGAAGCTTTGGTGATTGCTGCCAAGACCGAGGAAGATATTGCTTCGCTCGAAACATACGAAGACAAGCAGATGTTCTTGGAAGAACTCGGACTGGAAGAAAGTGGCGTGAACCGTCTCATCCAAAAGGCTTATTCGTTGCTGAATCTACAGACATTCATCACTGCCGGTGAAATGGAGGTGAAGGCTTGGACATACCATAAGGGTTGGAAAGCACCGCAATGTGCAGGTGTCATCCACACCGACTTCGAGAAAGGATTCATCCGTGCAGAGGTCATCAAATACGAAGATTACCTGAAATATGGCTCTGAAGCTGCTGTTCGCGAGGCTGGTAAGCTAGGTATCGAGGGTAAGGAATACGTCGTACAGGATGGCGATATCATGCACTTCCGCTTTAATGTATAGTGATAAAACAGGAGAGGGATAAGAAAAATAAATTCCCTAATCCATCCCTCACCACCTATAATTAATAAATAAATGGAACATTTATTATACATCATCTGGAACCCCGACCTCTACCTGATACATCTAGGTGGCTTCGGACTTCGCTGGTATTCCACGTTTTGGCTCATCGGATTGATAGGCGCATACTTCATGGTGAAGTGGCTGTATCAAGACCAAAAGGTGAAAGAAGAATTGTTCGACCCGCTCTTCCTATACTGTTTTGTCGGTATACTGGCCGGTGCCAGACTGGGACACTGCCTGTTTTATCAGCCTGATTACTTCCTGACAAGCTGGGATCACATCATTGAGATGCTCCTACCCATTCACCACATGCCGGATGGAGCGTGGAAAATGACCGGTTATGAAGGACTGGCTTCGCATGGCGGAACGCTCGGACTGATGATTGCCCTGTGGCTCTACGTTCGCCGTACGAAGATGAATTTGTGGCAAGTGCTTGATAATATCGCTATTGCCACGCCTATCACAGCCTGCTGTATACGCTTGGGTAACCTGATGAACTCTGAAATTATCGGGAAAGTGACGGATGTTCCATGGGCTTTTATCTTCCAACAGGCAGACCAATATCCACGTCATCCGGGACAATTATACGAAGCCATAGCCTACTTCCTGTTCTTTTTTATCGGGTGGTATTTCTATCGCTATGCGAAGAAACCGGTGGGCAGAGGATTCTATTTCGGCTTATGTCTGACGTTGATATTCACATTCCGCTTCTTCATTGAATATACAAAGGATATTCAAGTAGACTTTGAAGCAGGCATGCCTTTCAATATGGGACAGTTATTGAGTATTCCCTTTGTTGCTTTGGGAATCTTCTGTATGTCCAGAAAGAAATCATGAAACAAAAAAAAGAAGATTATAAACCCTCTTTCTATGGGTTTATAATCTTCTTAATATCATTCAATTTATTAAGTGCTTCCATCGGAGTGAGGTTGTCAATATCCAACCCTGAGATTTCATCGCGTATCTGAGAGAGTACCGGATCATCCAATTGGAAGAAATTTAACTGCATCCCTTCCCTACTCTCTTCTATCTTTCGAGCATCCGAACGACCCACCGTGCCAACGCCGGCATTATCATTTTCCAATTCTTTAAGGATGACATTGGCTCGCTTAACGATACTTTTCGGCATGCCGGCAATCTCTGCCACGTGGATACCGAAGGAATGTTCGCTGCCACCTTTCTCCAGTTTTCGGAGGAAAATCACCTTCCCATCCACCTCTTTCACACTGACATTGTAGTTCCGGATACGTGAGAAGCCCTTCTCCATCTCATTCAATTCATGGTAATGAGTGGCAAAAAGAGTACGCGCGTTGGCTCTCGCGTGCTCATGAAGATACTCTACGATGGCCCACGCAATGCTGATACCGTCGTATGTACTCGTACCTCTACCCAGCTCATCAAAGAGTACCAAACTCCTATCCGAGACATTATTGAGGATGTTGGCTGCCTCCGTCATCTCCACCATAAAGGTAGATTCGCCCAAAGAAATATTGTCACTGGCTCCCACACGAGTGAATATCTTGTCCACCAAACCCACTCTCACGCTCTCTGCAGGCACAAAGCTGCCTATCTGAGCCAACAGTACAATCAACGCCGTTTGACGCAACAGCGCCGATTTTCCGGCCATATTAGGACCGGTTATCATCATTATCTGTTGGTGAAAAGTATCAAGAAGCACGTCGTTGGGCACGTAATGCTCGCCCAAAGGCAATTGTGTTTCTATCACAGGATGGCGCCCTTGCTTGATATCCAACACATCACTGTCGTCAACAACGGGTCGTACATAAGTATGTTCTTCTGCTGTTTTGGCGAAACTCAATAGACAATCGAGTCTCGCAAGGAGGTTTGCGTTGATTTGTATTTGCGGTATGAAGTCTTGCATATACACGATGAGCTCATTAAACAACCTTGCTTCCAACGCCAGAATCTTCTCATCGGCACCTAAAATCTTCTCTTCATACTCCTTTAATTCTTGAGTTATGTAGCGTTCGGCTTGCGCAAGCGTTTGTTTTCTAACCCACTCTGCCGGTACTTGGTCTTTATATGTATTGCGAACTTCGAGATAATAACCGAACACGTTGTTATATCCGACTTTCAAACTGGATATACCGGTACGTTCGGTTTCCTCTTGTTGAATCTTCAAGAGATAGTCCTTGCCGTTTCGACTGATAGAACGTAACTCATCAAGTTCCTCACTATAACCATCGGCTATCACATTCCCTTTGTTCACAAGCAATGGAGGATCGGACTGAATTTCATGAGCTATACGGTCTTTCAAGTTTTCACAAAGATTCAATTGCTCCCCTACCCGCTTCAAGACTTCATTATCCGTCTGCAGACAAGCAAGCTTAATAGGGCGCACAGCATCCAATGCACGCTGTAATTGTACGACCTCTCGCGGTGAGACTCTGCCCACTGCCACCTTCGAAATAATACGTTCAAGGTCGCCAATACGATGCAATTGCTCGTTCACGCAATCTCTGAAATCCGGTTGTTTGAAGAAATATTCAACTATATCTTGACGATGCGTGATGGCCTGAACATTCTTCAAAGGAAATACAACCCATCTTCTGAGCATACGACCACCCATAGGTGTCACCGTTCGGTCAATGACATCTAGCAGCGAACTACCGCCATCTTGCATCGTACCAAGCAATTCCAAAGAGCGAATTGTGAACTTATCCAATCGCACATATTTCTCTTCTTCAATGCGAGCCAACGATGTTATATGCCCTATCTGGGTATGTTGCGTCTGCTCCAGATATTGCATGATGGCTCCACTGGCAATGACTCCATTGTGAAGATGTTCCACTCCGAATCCTTTAAGATTCTTCGTACCAAAATGTTTCAGAAGTTTTTGTCGAGCTGTCTGTTCGGTAAACACCCAATCATCAAGCTCGAATGTCACAAAGCGTGACCCAAAATAACGTTCAAAATCTTTCTTCTTCGTTCGATCATAAAGCACCTCTTTTGGCGAGAAATTACTTAATAATTTCTCTGCATAATCAAAAGTACCCTCGGCTGTCAGAAATTCTCCCGTTGAAATATCCAAGAATGCCACACCGCAAGAGGCTTTACCAAACTGTACGGCAGCCAAGAAATTATTCTCTTTATAGTTGAGCACGTTGTCGCTCATGGCTACACCGGGTGTCACAAGTTCCGTGATTCCGCGCTTCACCATCTTATCCATCTCGCTCAAGCCTTTCTTTCCTTTGATGGCTTCGCGCTTCTTTTTAGGGTCTTCCAGTTGGTCACAGATGGCCACTCGCTTTCCGGCACGAATCAATTTAGGCAGATAAGTATCTAGCGCATGGTGCGGAAATCCCGCCATATCGGTAGGATCCTGTGCTCCATTATTCCTTTTCGTCAACGTGATACCAAGGATACGCGCTGCTTCCACTGCATCCTCGCCATAGGTTTCATAGAAGTCGCCACAGCGAAAAAGCATCAACGCCTCCGGATGTTTAGCCTTCAACGAATAGAACTGCTTCATCATCGGTGTCAATGCTTTATTATCTTTTGCCATATCTATAGAATCCTTCCTTTATCATAAATTATTTGTGAATAGCTTTTACTATCTTTCCTTTGATTGTATTTGCCCATACTGTTTTTGCAAAGATACGGCAAATCATAGATAAAAACGAAGCTTCAATAATTTTTGTCTGTTAGTTAGGCATCTCTCTTCGAACGTTTTTATTGAAATATTTATTATCTTTGCAAGCATATACATGTTGATTCTATCACGACAGAAAACCTAAACTATTTATATAATGAAAAAAACAACCCTGATACTTTCGGCTTTATTGTGTGCAGCAATGGGCTTCGCTCAACAGTCACGTACCGACATTAAAACCAATCCTCTATTCTCTGCCAGCAGCTATTATGCCTATCCCGGCCCTCTACAGCAGAAACTTACCCCTGCTCCTACCGGGTATAAACCTTTCTACATCAGCCATTATGGTCGACACGGAAGCCGCTGGCTCATCAATAAGAACGATTATCTACAGCCGGTTGCCATTCTACAACGCGCTGATAGCCTAGGTAAACTCACCGCATTAGGGCGCGATATACTTCGCCGACTTATCATGATTCGCGATGCAAGTAAGAATCGTTACGGCGAACTCACGCAACGAGGAGGCGAACAACACCGCCAAATTGCCAAACGCATGATACAGAATTTCCCGGAAGTCTTTGCCGGTCGAACCAATATCGATGCCCGTAGTACCACTGTCATCCGGTGTATTTTCTCCATGGAGAATGCCCTACAACAATTGCTTCTCATCAATCCCGAATTACAAATCAAACAGGATGCCAGCAACCACGACATGTATTACATGAACTATGACGACCCTGTACTGAACAAAAAGAAAATGCCGGCCAAAGCCGACGAGGCCTACAAAGCATTTGGAAAGAAATTTCTTCACTACGATCGTGTAATGAATAACCTCTTCAACGACTCCAGCTATTGGAAGCATCAAGTAAAATACGAGCAGTTATACAGGCGTTTATTCAGTAATGCAGCTAATTTGCAAAGCACAGAATTGCGCCATACGATTTCTTTATACGATCTCTTCAGCGACCAAGAGATTTACAATAATTGGCGCACAGAGAATGCTTGGTGGTATATTACTTATGGTGGTAGCCCATTAAATGGTGGTACACAGCCTTTCACACAACGCAATTTGCTTCGTAATATCATTGCCCAAGCCGACTCTTGCATACAGTTAGAGCATCCCGGAGCTACCCTTCGCTATGGTCACGACACCGTTATCATGCCACTCACCTGCCTCCTCGACCTAGACGGACTGGGCATGCAGGTAGAGAATCTCGAAGAGTTGGAGACACGCGGATGGTACAATTATCGTATATTCCCGATGGCTGCCAACATTCAATTCGTATTCTACCGTAAGAATGCAAACGACAAAGACGTCATCTTCAAGGTTTTACGCAACGAAAATGAAGCTACGCTGCCCATCAAGACAGACATAGCTCCATATTATCATTGGAAGGATTTCAAAGATTACTTCCTCAAAAAACTCGATAGTTATAAAGAATAAGAGTCGTAAGATTCTACTACTTTCAATAGATCCGCGAAGTCATCGATGATGTGTTCAGCTTCAACACTCACCATGTCTTCGCGGCTTCCGTTTCCATAAGTCACCCCACACGTATGCACACCGGCAGCCTTTCCCATCATCATGTCAAAGGTTGCGTCGCCTACCATCAAGGCCTCATCGGGCTGTAAGTTAAACATTGCCAGTGTTTTCTCAACCATTTCGGGATCTGGCTTACAATGTTCTACATCCTGAGCACTCACTACCGCCGACATATAATCGTCTAGCTCGAACTCATGGATAAAATTGAGTAACGAGCCACGATACCGACTACTGGCTATCGTCAGTTTCAAACCGCGCCGATGTAATTCCCTGATAGTATCTATCACATGCGGAAATGGTGGAACGGCATGCGGAACATTGCGCCGCGTAAATATCTCAGCATAGACCTCTGCACACTTGTCTCCCATTTCATCCGACATAGGAATCAATCTGGTAAACGTTTCTTTCAGTGGCAACCCAATCATGGCTGCACACTCTTCTCGCGTACGTTTATCCAATCCCAATACATCAATGGTATCAAGCATGGTGTCTGTTATCAACTTCTGAGTATCACCCAGTGTTCCATCAAAATCCAGTAATACGACTTTTATTGCCATCCGCTCATTTTTTTACAGAGCAAAGGTAAGCATAAAAGCATTGTAAAACGAACGGCCGTTCATCTTTTATTCTTATTCCAATCTATCTTGATCACATTTGGCTACTCACGCCAAGCGCTCCTAACAAAGCCGTAGCTACAGCCACAATTACTTTCAACACCATCTTCCATTTATTTCCATTCATCACTTTACCTCCATTTTAAATTTTTAATGATAAAGAGTGGAGTAGGGAGACGTGTCCCCCTTACTCCAAATTCCACATTCTTATTGTCCGACTTCCTTCTTATCGGGAGCTGCGGCATCGGTCTTCTTCACATCATAGTTGGTCAATTCAGCCAACTTAGCCCCATTCACGAGCACCTTGCTGCGCTTGTGAGACCCTGCATCTATCTTGGTCTCAGGCATAAACAGTACATGAACTCGTTTCACATGCTTTGCGATCGTGTACTCTTTTGCAGTAGGCGCTGCCAACGAACTGATTCCCAACTTGAAACTTCCAAGTCCGTCGATACGTACACGCTTTGAATTTTGCAATTCGTCTTGCATCACTTCTACCAACTCGGTAAGCACTGCCTTGATGTCGCTCTTCTTCACAGTACAGTTTCGCTGCATGATTTCTGCGAGTTCATCAGTTCCTACCACACCGTTATGTACGGCTCTTGCATACCATTTACCAAGAAATCTACCTTCACGCTTGCACTGATAAAGTTTGTAATTCACTGCCATAATTGTTACCCTTTCTTTAAGTTTTAAATTGTTGTTAATAATTAGATTAGTTATGTTCTTCATTCTCTCCCGTCACCCAGACCTTATAGTCGACATCAAAGTCAGCCGTGTCGTTGATTGAATGGTTATCCTGAACACGATGCAAAGATACAATATCGCTCACCCATTGTCAAGCACTAATGCGATACACAATGCGATACATTCATCACAAAGAGCCCAAACTTCTATCCGAAATAGCTAAAACCAGCTTTTGAACACCTATTTATAATGACATTATCCCATTTTTTTCGTACTTTTGCATGCAAAGAATCAATAAAGAGAAACAGAACGTTATGGAACAGAAGAAATATCTACGCACCACTGTCACTTCCGCTTTGCCCTATGCAAACGGTGGTGTACACATTGGCCACTTGGCCGGCGTATATGTACCGGCCGATATCTACGTGCGCTATTTACGCCTTAAAAAAGAAGATGTACTCTTCATCGGAGGTAGCGATGAGCACGGTGTGCCTATCACTATCCGTGCCCGTAAAGAGGGTATCACACCTCAAGACGTAGTCGATCGTTATCATAACATGATTAAGAAGAGTTTTGAAGATTTCGGCATCAGCTTCGATATATACAGTCGTACCACCTCTGATACACACAGTAAATTGGCTTCCGACTTCTTTAAGAAGCTATACGAAGACGGTAAACTCGTTGAGCACGAAACCGAACAGCTATACGACGAAGAGGCTCATCAGTTCTTGGCCGACCGTTATGTGATAGGGGAGTGTCCTCATTGCCACAACGACCATGCTTATGGCGACCAATGTGAGAAATGCGGTAGCGATCTCTCACCTATGGAACTCATCAATCCTCATAGCACTATCAGTGGTTCCGCACCTGTCATCAAGAAGACCAAGAACTGGTATCTGCCCTTGAACGAATATCAAGAGTGGCTCAAACAATGGATTCTTGAGAGTCACCAAGAGTGGCGTCCCAATGTCTATGGACAGTGTAAGAGCTGGCTCGACATGGATTTACAGCCTCGTGCCATGACGCGCGACCTCGATTGGGGTATTCCCGTACCCGTAGCCGATGCCGAGGGGAAAGTGCTCTACGTATGGTTCGATGCTCCTATCGGCTACATCTCCAACACCAAAGAGTTGTGCGATGCTCAACCTGAGCGCTGGGGCTCATGGGAGAAATGGTGGAAAGACGACGATACGCGCTTGGTACACTTCATTGGTAAAGACAACATCGTATTCCACTGCATCATCTTCCCAACTATGCTCAAGGCACACGGAGACTATATTCTACCCGATAATGTGCCTGCCAACGAATTCTTGAATTTGGAGAATGACAAGATTTCTACCTCTCGTAACTGGGCTGTATGGTTACATGAATACCTCGTTGATATGCCCGGAAAGCAAGATGTATTACGCTATGTGCTCACAGCCAATGCTCCTGAGACCAAGGACAACAACTTTACGTGGAAGGACTTCCAAGAGCGCAACAACTCCGAATTGGTAGCAATCTATGGTAATTTCGTTAATCGTGCCCTCCAACTCACCAAGAAATACTTCGAAGGAGTCGTACCCACATGCGGCGAATTGCTCGACATAGACAAGCATACTCTCGACGAGTTCAAAGATGTTAAGCAAAAAGTCGAGAGTCTTCTCAATGTATTTAAGTTCCGCGATGCACAGAAAGAGGCTATGAATCTGGCTCGTATCGGTAACAAGTATATCACCGATTGCGAACCTTGGAAAGTTTGGAAGACCGATCCGGAACGTGTCAAAACCATTCTCTACATCTCTTTGCAACTCGTAGCCAATCTAGCTATTGCTTTCGAACCATTCCTACCATTCTCTTCAGAGAAGTTGCGTAAGATGATTAATATGGACAACTTCGATTGGGCACAGTTGGGCGACACCGACTTACTCAAAGCCGGACACCAATTGGCTGAACCCGAACTGCTCTTCGAAAAGATTGAAGACGAGATTATCGAAGCCCAACTGAAGAAGTTGGAAGATACCAAAAAGGCCAATGAAGCAGCTGCTTACAAAGCCAAAGACATCAAATCAACTATCGCATACGAAGATTTCGAGAAACTTGATATTCGTGTAGGACACATCGTCAATTGCGAAAGGGTGAAGAAAGCCAATAAGTTATTGAAGTTCACCATCGACGATGGCAGTGGTCAACCGCGTACCATCGTGAGCGGCATTGCCAAATTCTATGAGCCCGAACAGCTCATTGGCAAAGATATCTGTTTCATTGCTAACCTTGCACCTCGCAAGTTGATGGGTATCGAGAGTCAGGGAATGATTCTTTCTGCCGAGAATTTCGATGGTAATCTAGCGGTTACCCGTGTCGACCGAGAGGTCAAACCGGGCAGTCAAGTACTGTAATTTCTCCTTTTAGTGTCTGTTGCGAATGAGATATAGAGTCCCTTATCAACTTTAAGAATTATCACAATGGATTCTCGGTAAAGGGTTTCTACTCCCGATTTGCAACAGACATTAAATATAACAACCAATATCTAATAATCCCATGAACATGCCTTGTCGACATACGGTTCGCGCCCAATGGCATGATTATAATGCAGGTAGCTATTTTATTACTATCTCCACAAAAAAGCAACAACATTATTTTGGACATATCACTTGCGAAAATTCCAATCCTAAAATAATTCTATCAACCATTGGAAGTTATGCAGAGAGATGCCTATAATCTATCCAACATCACTTCCCTGATATTCAGATACCCCTTTACAGCATAATGCCTAACCACATCCATGCGCTGGTTTTTATCTCCGGAAACTGTTCCTTAAAAGAAAAAAGAAATCAGGCAAAATCCCCTCCTTATAATATTCAGATGCATTATGCAAATGCAACTGCTCAAAAAGGAAGATTATCTACTGTCATAGGAAGTTACAAAGCAGCCATCACAAAATATGCATATCAAAACAATATCACCTTTGCTTGGCAAACTAGACTTTTTGAACACATCATCAAACATCAAGAAGAGTATAACGCCATAGCAGAGTATATACAGAATTATGTAGCACGATGGTATCTTGATAAGTATTATAAACAGTAGGGACGCGACATGTCGCGTCCGCAAGTTGAATACACTTATAAAAGCATTATCTTATCATTTTAATGAATAAATATTCCCATTTCCTGCAACG